>JANPNT010000388.1:0-26267 GCA_031427655.1 Burkholderiales bacterium | reverse complement strand
AGCCGCCGTCCACCGATTGGTTGCACAGCAGCACCATGTCGCAACCAGCACTCAGGGCCACGGCGGCTGCGTCGGTGGAGCTGACCTCTGCGCCGTCAATCAGCCGCGCGCCCGCCATGCTCAAGTCGTCGCTGAACACGGCACCCGTGAAACCGAGTTGCTGGCGCAAAATTTCTTTCAGCCAGCGCGCTGAAAACCCGGCCGGACGGGCATCGACCTTGGGGTAAACCACGTGCGCGGGCATCACGCTGGTCAGGCTGGTGCTGAGCCATTCGTAGGGCTTGGCGTCGTCACTCAACAGCGTTTTCAGCGAACGCTTGTCGACAGGAATTTCCAAATGGCTGTCGGCCCTCACAAAGCCATGGCCCGGAAAATGTTTACCGCAGTTGTGCATCCCCGCCATCAACAGGCCGTGCATCAGGCTCTTGGCCAACACACTGGCCACCCGCGCATCGCGGTGAAAAGCGCGGTCGCCGATCACACCGCTTTCGCCGTGATCCAGGTCGAGCACCGGCGTGAAGCTCAAGTCCACTCCGCAAGCGCGCAGCTCGCTGGCCATCACGTAACCGGCAGCGCTGGCGGCATCGGTGGCGGTAAGTGCGCCGTCGCCCTCGCCGCGCTTGCCGTCTTGCATCCACATCTCTCCCAGTACGCGCATGGGCGGCAGATGCGTGAAACCATCAGTGCGAAAACGCTGGACGCGTCCGCCTTCGTGATCAACGCAAATGAGCACATCAGGTCGCACGGATTTGATTTCGGCGGTGAGCTCGGTCAGCTGGCGACGGTCTTGCCAGTTGCGCGCAAACAAAATCAAACCGCCGGTCAAAGGATGCTTGAGACGACGGCGATCGGCCGCAGTCAGGCTGAGGCCTTCGATGTCCAAAACTACGGGGCTGTGTGCGATTTCGGTCATGACGCGGTTTCCTTGATTTCCACCACGACAAAGCTCGCGGCATGGGTGGTTTCGTCGCTCAGGCTGACATGAGCGCTTAAATTCTTCTCGGCGAACCAAGTGGCCAGATCGCCGTGCAACTTGATTTCGGGTTTGCCATTGGCACTGTTCACAATTTCGCAGGCGCGCCACGTCATTGGCATCCGCATTCCCAAACCGATGGCTTTGGAAAACGCTTCTTTGGCAGAAAAACGGGTGGCCAGATAACTGATGCCACGCGCTTCGACTTTGGCGCGCCGCGCCTGAAAAACTTGCAACTCCTGCGGGCCCAACACCTTTTCGGCGAAGCGCTCGCCGCGCCGTTCCAGGGTCGCGGCAATGCGTCGCACGTCGCAAATGTCGGTGCCCACGCCGTAAATCATGTGGCCTGATGGATGCAGCGCAAATACGCTTTCACCGTGGCGCTCAGGCCCAGCTCAATCGCGTCGGCCATCAACGCATGGCCGATAGAAACCTCTTGCACGCCGGGCACAGCCGTCAAAAAATCTGCCAAGTTCAGGCGGTTCAAGTCGTGTCCGGCGTTGATGCCCAAACCCGCCACCAAGGCCGCACGCGCGGTGGCGGTGTAGGTGAGCAGCACCTCGGCTTGCGCTGCCGTACCGTGCGCGCGTGCATAGCTTTCGGTGTAGATCTCGACGCGGTCTGCACCTACTTCGCGCACCGCTGCCATGGCCTGCGGCTGCGAATCCATGAACAGGCTCACGCGTGCGCCCATGGCGTGCACTTCGGCGATCCGCGGACGCAACGCAGCAGCGTCTTCAGGAAAGCGCCAGCCGTGGTCGGAGGTGGCTTGCTCTGCGCTGTCGGGCACAAAGGTGCATTGGTGGGGGCACATGCCCTGCGATGAAAGTTGGCGCATCAAATCCATCAGGTTGTGATGCGGGTTGCCTTCCACATTGAACTCAGCTTGCGGCCACTGCTTCATCAGCGCCGCCAGCTCGAAGACATCGTGCGTGCGGATGTGGCGTTGGTCAGGCCGAGGGTGAATGGTGATGCCCTGCGCGCCCGCTTGCAGCACCCAGGTGGCGGCTTGAACGACGTTGGGAATGTCGAGCGGGCGTGAATTGCGCAGCAAAGCCACGCGGTTCAAATTGACCGACAAAGCGGTGAAACCGCGATGCGCGTCGAGCCCTGATGAGATGAGTGGATTCATAGCTGTTGCAAACCTTGCATGACCTGCCGCGTGCGCAGCACCGACGAGCCCAGATGATAGTGAAGCAAGCCGCGCAACACGGTTTTCAACTCGGGCAAGGCGGGGGTGCATGCCTGTTGCAAAGCGGGCAAGCTGCCGTGCTGAAGAGCGGCTTCGATGCCGATGAGCACGCTGCCGTGAACATCGGTTTCGCCGCGCGATTGACCCACGCCTGCTTCAGGCAATAAGGAATAGCGATCCTCCAGTTGCACGGCTTGCAAAGTCAAGGTCGACAAACTCAAATCGGGCAATACACCCAACTCATGCAGCAAGCGCAGCTCAAAGGCGCGCAACGCAGCTTGAACTTGTGCATCGTCCGCAGAAGGAAGGCAGGGCAAAGTCTGCGCGTAAGCGTCAAACAACGCGGGCTGCGCATCATGTCGGCCCACCAACTTCATCAACAGCTCGTTCAAGTAGAAGCCCGAAAACAGCGCTGCTCCGGTCAGCATGGCCGCACCGCCCGCCCATTCGGCGCTGCGCAAATTTTGCACCTCGCTGGCCTGCGGGTTGTTCAGCTCGGCCTTCGGCGCGCGGCCCAGGGTCACGTTGATTTTTTGAAACGGCAACAACACCGAGCGCAACTGCGAGTAAGGCCGTTTGGCACCTTTGGCAGCCACGGACACCCGGCCCTGCTCGCGCGTAAACAGGTCAAGGATGACGCTGGTTTCGCTCCAGTCGTAGCGGTGCAGAACGTAAGCGCTGAGCGGTGCGGGCGCACGCAGCACTCTCAGGCTTCGCGCCGCTTTCGTCTTTTCAGGCGCGGCGGTGGTCACTCGTAGCCGTAAGAGCGCAAGTGCGCTTCGTCGTCGGCCCAGCCCGAACGCACCTTCACCCAAACTTCCAGAAACACCTTGGCGTCCATGAGTTTTTCCAACTCTTGGCGCGACTCGGATCCGATGCGCTTGAGTCGCTCGCCGCCGCTGCCAATGATCATGCCCTTGTGCGGCTCGCGCTCCACCACGATGCTGGCGGCGATTTTGATGAAGCGTTGCGGGCCTTGGTGGCTGGCCTCTTCCTCAAACCTGTCGATCACCACCGTCGAGGTGTAGGGCAGTTCGTCGCCCGTCAGGCGGAACAACTTTTCGCGGATGATTTCGCTGGCCAAAAAGCGGTCGCTGCGGTCGGTGAGCGCGTCTTCTTCGTGAAACCAGGCTTGCTGCGGCAAGTAAGGTTTGACGATGCCCAGCAGGCGCTGCACATCAGCGGCTTTCTTGGCACTGAGTGGCACAAATTCCGCGAAGGCGTGCTTTTCCTGCATGCCCTTGAGCCAAGGCGCCAGGTCGGCGCGGCGGTGCACTTCGTCCAATTTGTTGGCAATCAAAAACACCGGTTTGCTGAATTCGGCCTTGGGCATCAAAGCCAAAACTTTGGAGTCGTCCAGGCCAAATTTTCCGGCCTCAACCACAAACAGCACCGCGTCCACATCGGCCAGCACGCTGTTGACCGTGCGGTTCAAGGTGCGGTTGAGCGCGGCGGTGTGTTTGGTTTGAAAGCCCGGCGTATCGACAAAAACAAACTGCGTTTCTTCGACGGTGCGAATACCTGTGATGCGGTGGCGCGTGGTTTGCGCCTTCGCAGAAGTGATGCTGACCTTTTGACCCACCAGCGCGTTCAGCAGCGTGGACTTGCCCACATTGGGCCGCCCGACGATGGCGACCAGACCGCAGCGACGGTTGCTGATGTCGGGTTCATCTAGCGCGGGCTCAGTGGAGGGCGTGTCTGGCGAGGTCATGGGCTGCAATCAGAAGGAAAAACTTCAAGGAAAACCGGACAAAGTTCATGCGCGCAAAGTGCCGCCTGGTTTGTCGCTGCTTTGCAGCGCATCGAGCATGCGACGCGCTGCTTCTTGCTCGGCCACACGGCGCGAGCGGCCTTCGCCGACTTGGGTACAGCTCAAGGCAGGCACTGAACATTCCACTTGAAAGGTTTGCGCATGGGCCTGGCCGCGCGTGGCGCTGATGCGGTAGGTGGGAACGGCAATGCGCCGCGCCTGCAACCACTCTTGCAGCTCAGTTTTCGCGTCTTTGGTCCAGCTGGCGATGTCGGTGTTGAGCGTCATATCACCAAACATGCGTTCCACCATGGCGCGGGCTGCGTTGAAACCTGCGTCTACATAAGTCGCACCGATGACGGCCTCGAGCGAATCGGCCAAGATCGATGGACGCTGAGCGCCACCGCCGCGCGCCTCGCCGTCACTCAAGCGCAATGCCTCTGGCAAACCGAATGTCAGTGCCACTTTGTACAGCGTGTCCTCGCGAACCAAGTGCGCTCGTACTCGCGTCAAATCACCTTCGTCTGAAGCCGAGAATCGCTCAAACAACAAGCTGGAAATCGCCAAGCTGAGGACAGCGTCGCCTAAAAATTCCAGCCGCTCGTTGTGATCGGCACCGAAGCTGCGATGGGTCAGGGCTCGCGTCAGCAACTCGACATCGTTGAAGCGATGTCCCAGGCGAATTTGCAGTGCGAGCTGACCAGATGGCATGAGTGAAACGATAGGAGCGCACGCCCCTACTTCGAGCGGCCTTCGTACTTGATGAGTAAGAAAACAGGTTCTACCAATTTGATTTCTTTGTCGTAAGCAAAGGTGATCACGACTTTCTCGTTTTCTTTGGTGACCTTCAAATCTTTGCCAGAGATGGACTGGATCGAATATTCAATGGCCTTGGTGCGGTCAAAGGCTGCGCGAATTTCGGGCACGGTAGTCAAACTTTCAGCGGCCAATTTATCGACCGCTTTCTTAATGGTCCAGTATTCGTTCACGGTCGGGAATACCGACATCGCCAACAGCGCACCAGCCCCTAAGATGATTGCCCAAAACATCAAGCCGAACAATGTGATGCCGCGCTGAGTCTTCATGCCGTTTCGCTCCTGGAACAAGCCAGTGTTTTCGTACCGGTGCACGGAAAGCTGAACCCGAGCCGTCATTGAAACGCGCCTATGCGTTTCAAATTGCCGAAATTCATCCAGACAAAAAACGCCCGGCCTACGATGTTCTGGTCAGGCACGAAGCCCCAGTAGCGCGAATCCTGTGAATTGTCGCGGTTGTCACCCATCATGAAATAGTGGCCTGTCGGCACTTTGCATGTCACGCCCTCCGCGGTGTAAGTGCAGTTCTCTCGAAAAGGAAAGGTCTCGTTTTGCGGCAAGAACTGCTGGCGACTGCGATTGACCAAGATGCGGTGTTCAACCGCACCCAACTTCTCAGAAAACTGCGGCTCATAACGCAAGCTGCCTTCTTCATAAAATTCAGGCTGTGCTTGCGTGGGTGCGAGCACGCCGTTCACGTAAAGCCGCTGATTGCGCCAAGAAATCTCGTCGCCTGGCAGTCCGACCACGCGCTTGATGTAGTCGATGCTGGTGTCTTTGGGATAGCGGAACACCATCACGTCGCCCGGCTTGGGGTCGTTGACGGCGATGATTTTTTTGTTGATGACTGGTAGGCGCACGCCGTAGTGAAATTTATTCACCAGAATCAAGTCACCTACCAACAGGGTGGGAATCATCGAGCCGCTGGGGATCTTGAAGGGCTCGAACAAAAACGAGCGCAACAAAAACACCACCAAAATCACCGGGAACAAGCCCGCTGTCCAGTCCAACCACCAAGGCTGCGCCAGCAAGGCTTCGCGTGCTTCTGACACGTCGCCGTCGACCTTAGAAATGCCTTGCCTATTCAGTCCAGAGCGCCGCTCCGCGTCTTGTTGCTCCAGCGTGCGCGCAGCCGCCAAGCGTTTGGGCGCAAACACGAAACGTTCCAACAACCAGTAGGCAAAGGTGACGCAGGTCAGGGTGAACAACAAGAGCGAAAAGTTGCCGCTCCATTTGCCAAGGTACCAACCACCCAAGTAAAACGCAAGCAAGCCGTAAAGCAATCCGGTCAACGCACTCATCAATCGTCCACTTGCAGAATGGCCAAAAACGCTTCTTGCGGCACCTCGACCGAGCCGATTTGCTTCATGCGTTTTTTACCGGCCTTTTGTTTGTCCAGCAGCTTGCGCTTGCGGGAAATATCGCCGCCATAACACTTGGCGATCACGTTCTTTCGGAGGGCTTTGATTGTCTCACGCGCGATGATGTTGGCACCGATAGCAGCCTGGATCGCGACGTCGTACTGCTGGCGAGAGATGAGCTCGCGCATCTTGGCCACCACGGCCCGACTGCGGTAAGCGCTTTGGCTGCGGTGGACGATGATGGACAGCGCATCGACCTTGTCGCCGTTCAACAAAATGTCGACCTTCACAACATCGGCGGCGCGGTTTTCTTTGAACTCGTAGTCCATGGACGCGTAGCCGCGCGACACGCTTTTCAGCTTGTCAAAGAAGTCGAGCACGATCTCTGCCAGTGGCATCTCATACGTCAACATCACTTGCCTGCCGTGATACGCCATGTTGAGTTGGTTGCCGCGCTTCAAATTGGCCAGAGTCATCACAGGGCCGACATAGTCCTGTGGCATGTAAAGGTGCACCGTGACGATGGGCTCGCGAATTTCAGCGATACGGCCGAGGTCGGGCATCTTGGACGGGTTTTCCACGCGCAACACATCGCCGCTGTTTAGCGCGACTTCGTACACCACGCTTGGCGCGGTGGTGATGAGGTCTTGATCGAACTCGCGCTCCAGGCGCTCCTGCACGATTTCCATGTGCAGCAAACCGAGGAAGCCACATCGAAAACCAAAGCCCAGTGCCTGGCTGACTTCCGGCTCATAGCGCAGTGAAGAATCGTTGAGCTTGAGCTTTTCCAGCGCATCGCGAAGCTGGTCGTATTCGCTGGCTTCGGTCGGGTACAAGCCGGCAAAAACCTGGGGTTGAATTTCTTTGAAGCCGGGCAATGCCTGAGCGGCCGGGCCCAAGTTGTTGGGCAGCTTCTTTTCTATCGTGACGGTATCTCCGACTTTCGCGGCTTGCAACTCTTTAATGCCGGCGATGATGAAACCTACTTCACCCGCATTCAAGCTGTTGCGTGGCTCTGACTTCGGGCTGAAGACGCCCAATTGGTCGGCACCATAAACGGCACCACTGGCCATCATGCGGATACGTTCGCCTTTGTGCAGCGTGCCGTCCACCACGCGAACCAACATGACGACGCCTACGTAATTGTCAAACCACGAATCAACAATCATGGCGCGCAGCGGCGCGTCGACGATGCCTTTGGGCGGCGGCATGCGCGCGATGACGGCTTCCAAAATTTCGTCGACGCCCATGCCAGTTTTGGCACTGCACGGAATGGCTTCGTCGGCATCAATACCAATCACGTCTTCGATTTCTGACTTGGCGTTCTCAGGATCGGCGTTGGGTAAATCCATTTTGTTGAGCACCGGCACCACTTCAACGCCGAGCTCCAGGGCGGTGTAGCAATTGGCCACCGTTTGCGCTTCAACGCCCTGGCTGGCATCGACCACCAACAGCGCGCCTTCGCACGCCGACAGCGAGCGACTCACCTCGTATGAGAAGTCGACATGGCCCGGCGTATCGATGAGGTTGAGCTGGTAAGTCTGCCCATTGCGTGCCACATATTTCAGCGCTGCAGTTTGCGCTTTGATGGTGATGCCCCGCTCGCGTTCGATGTCCATCGAGTCGAGAACTTGCGATTCCATCTCGCGATCACTCAAACCGCCGCAGCGTTGTATCAAGCGATCAGCCAACGTGGATTTGCCGTGGTCGATGTGGGCAATGATGGAGAAATTTCGAATGTGATCCATGCGGTCTGCGTCTACTTTTTAAGTCTGCCGTGCACTGTAGAAGAACGGTGGGGCCGTGGTCAGTGCGGGCTCTCAATCGGAGTGCGATTGGGTGGGCCTCGTGAATGTTCAGAGGCTAAAAAAAAGGCACGTCGAACGATTGACGCGCCTTCCAACAAAATGTTTGGCAACTGCTTGTTGGGAATTCATTCTAACCAAAAGACCCCCGCTGCACACCGCGCCATTGCTGGATTTTCCCTCGTTGCATGTCTCCAACACTGATTTTGTGCACATGTTATCCACAATACCTTGTGGATGAGTTGGGGATAAATCGGACGGTGGTGCCTCTTTGCCATATCCGGCCCTAAACAAGCATTCCCATCGTCTGATTCTACGTCGCCAGCGATGCAATCGACCACTACGTTGTCAATGTTAGCAAACACTAACAAAATTGCAACGACGCCGCACCAATTTGGACGCAAGCAAGGCAGCCGTCAGCTCCCGCATCGCGAAAAGACCCGATGGAGGAGTCGGTGGTTGTAACGATCAACGCTGCGGTTTGATAAGCAAGTACGTCACTCCGTCGCCGCGCTTTACGAGCATGTTGACGGGCTTAGTCTTGTCGAGTTTGGCGACCAACGCGTCGAACTGTTTCGCGCCTGTGACCTCGACGTTATCGATGGACAAAATCGCATCGCCTTCGCGCAGACCGGCCCGCGCCGCTGAGCCTTCGGCTGACTCCACCCGCACGCCATTCTTCACCTTCAACTCGCGCTTTTGCGAGTCGGTGAGATCGGCAACAGCGATGCCAAGCGCTCCCACAACGGCCGCTGGCGGTTTGGGCGCGCCGCCCTTCTCTGCGGCGACGCGCGGGCGCTCCGCTTCGAACTCAGCCACCACGACGGTCAACTCTTTGTAGGCCCCGCGCCTGAACAGTTGAAGCGTCCCTTTGCTGCCCGGCTTCACGCCACCGACGATGCGCGGCAAGTCGCCTGCTTTTTCTATGGTTTTGCCATCGAATTTGGTGATAATGTCGCCCGCTTCGACGCCCGCTTTGTCGGCCGGATCGCCGCTGGTCACAGCGCGAACCAAGGCACCAATGGGCTTGCCCAAACCGATGGACTCGGCGACGTCTTTGGTGACTTGATCGATCTGCACTCCGATCCGTCCGCGGATGACGCGTCCATTGGCGCGCAATTGATCGGACACGCGTGTGGCCTCGTCAATTGGAATGGCAAATGAGATGCCCATAAAACCGCCGGAGCGGCTGTAGATTTGTGAATTTATGCCTACCACTTCACCGCGCATGTTGATGAGTGGACCGCCCGAATTACCAGGGTTGATTGCCACGTCGGTTTGGATGAAGGGCAAGAAGTCGCCGGTGTCGCGGCCTTTTGCACTGACGATGCCGGCCGTGACGGTGTTTTCCAAACCGAAGGGCGAGCCGATAGCGATCACCCATTCGCCAACTTTCAAGCGACCCACATCGCCCAACTTCACGGTCGGCAAACCGCTGGCGTCGATCTTTACCAAGGCCACATCACTGCGCTTATCAGTGCCAATGATCTTGGCTTTGAACTCGCGTTTATCGGTGAGCGTCACGAAGACTTCGTCCGATCCATCGACCACGTGCGCATTCGTCAGCACGTAGCCGTCCGCATTCAAGATGAAGCCTGAACCGACCCCGCGTTGCTGAGGTTCAGCGTCCGGCTGCTGCTGCTGCGGCTGCGGTTGACCTCGCCGTGGGTTTTGCGGTTGCCCTGGAATAGGCATACCGAAGCGGCGGAAAAATTCGAGCATGTCCTCGTCCATCTCCGGCATGCCCGGGATTCCGCCCGCGCGGCCTGTGCGCGCTTTCTCAGTGGTGCGAATGTTGACCACGGCAGGCCCGACACGCTCAACCAACTCAGTGAAGTCAGGCAAGTTTTGCGCTTGTACGGCCACAGGCGTGGCTGCCGTAAACAAGGCGACCGACACGCTGGCCGCCGAAAGACAAGCTATGAGACGCGCTTTCGAAAACAGGAAATGCTGAAGCATGAAATCAACCTCTGAACAAATGTGGGGAACGCCGTCTGACACCTTGACGTCAGCACCGGCAACAACTCTGACCTGTAACTATCTTTTTCGTTCCAGCCCGGCGGCAAAAGCGCGTAAGGTGAACGCGGGGACGTCGCCCACCACCGTGACCCACCATTCACCTTGACGTCGCATCAAGGTGTGTGTGGCTCCCATCGCGGTCAACACCGGCGTGGTGTGGCGCGCAGCGTTGTAGGGCTCAATGAACATCGAGACATAAGTCAGTCCATCCGAAAAAATCGTGTGAACCGCTTGGGCCGGGGCGCTGGTGGCATTGCGCGGCTCATCCTGCGCTGCACCGTCCAGCGGACGCTTCACGCAACTGACCTGCACAAACCCGGCCACACCAGGGCGCAGCAGCCAACCTTCTGCGTCGAGCTTGGTCGGCGTCAGTGTGGGTCGCAAAACTCGGTAGCCGTCGAGCTTTTTCATCGGGCCCAGCACCAAGTCGTTTTGAGCCTTCACACCAATCGCAACATCCGAAAATGCCGACGATTCCAACAGCTCGCCACGTTCATTCAGCACGTCGGATCGCAGCAGCAACCCCGAAGCTTGATCGGACCACAGTCGATACCCAAATCGAAACGCGTCGCGCGGCTTGACGGTCAACACGTTGGCGTCATGGCCAGCTACGCGTTCGACACCTTGTTGGCGCACGTCGTACAGCTCAGCAATTTTGTCGTCACCCGATTGCAACAGCGACGGGAAGGAGCTCAAGGCTTCGCGTTGCTCGACCATCGCGACGCGGCTCTGCGGCCACAGTGTATGAACTTGGTCGTTGTGCCGAAACACGTGACGGGCTTGGCCGTCGAGCGAATCGATGCGCTCGTACTGGTTGTTGCCTTCATTGAAGTGAGCGATGCGTGCGCTTGAAACCGCGCTCCCGCCGGAGGTGACCACAAAGGTGCCTTGAAAATTGCGTTGACTGGCGGCCTCATGGATGCGCAGCAACCAAGTGCGAACTTGCTTGCGGTCGGCGGGAGCCGAGGTCGAGACTTCAGCCGAGTTGCCTGCCGTTTGAGCCCAAGCCGACGAGAACGCAGCGCTCAAGGCAAGAACGCAGGCACCAGAAACTGCAATTCGGTGAAGCATCAACACGTGCCCTTCAAGGTTTGGGTGCTTCGGCCGCTGCACTGCGAACGAAAGCTGAGGGCACGCCGAGCATGGCGGCACCGGCAAACTGTTTGTGTGCCGCGAGATAACTGTCGAGGCGGGGGTCACGAATCACCTGCCCATTAACCACCAGCGTTTGCGGCTCTGGAGCCTGCGACGCTGCCCCACTGACCAGCTGTGCTGCGGCTGGTGTGGATGCCAGCGTAGCTTCGAGACCCGCATTTTTCTGAGGTGCCCACACCACCGTCAATGCACCCGCCACCAAAATAAATCCCGCAGCCACTGCGGCGGGTGCAAACCTTGACCAGCCGCGTTGCGTCGCGCTTGCAGTGTGTGCAAGCGGAGGTGTCGACACGGACGCTGCGGTCACGATAGGTTCGGTCGCAGGGAGCGGCTGTGGCGCCAAAACGACCGGCTCGTCCGCCAAGCGCGCGCGCAATGCCGTCAGGAAGGCCAAATCTTTTGCGGCGGTAGACGCCAAGTCGTCTGAGCGAAGTACGTCGCCGATCAGTTGGTAAGCGTGCCACTGCGAGCGTGCCAACTCGGCGTCGCGCCAGTCGGCGCAAGCCGCTGCTGTGCCTTGGGCGTCGAGTTCACCATCAGTCAACGACGACAGTCGCTCAGCAGACGCCCGATTGATTTCAAATTCATTGTTCATCAAACACTCCAAATAACTCTTCAAACACTCGCGCCGTCATCACCACCGGTGACCTTGCCGCGCATCCAGCAGCGGCTTCAAACGCTGCGATATCGCCTCACGTGCCCGGAAGATGCGTGAACGCACTGTTCCTATCGGGCAATTCATCAGCTCGGCAATTTCTTCGTACGTCAAACCTTCAATTTCGCGAAGCGTAATGGCTTGGCGCAAGTCATCAGACAGTGCATCGATGGCAGAGTTCACTGTGGCTGCAACTTGTTTGCTCGCGAGCAGCGATTCAGGGGTCTCGCCGTCCGTGGCATCGTTTTGTGCGCTGGGGGCGTCGTCCTCGTCGTCTTTCGACCCCCGGGCCGACTCTGTAACGAGCAAATCACGTTTCAGCTCACCCATGGCCTTCTTGGCGGTGTTCACCGCGATGCGGTAAAGCCACGTGTAAAAAGCGCTCTCGCCTCGAAATTTAGGAATTGCGCGGTAGGCGCGGATGAAGGTTTCCTGGGCAATGTCAGGCACCAGATCAACGTCACGCACCATGCGGCCAATGAGGCGTTCAATGCGCCGCTGGTACTTGACCACGAGCATTTCAAACGCCTTCACATCACCGCGCTTCACGCGCTCTACCAGCGGAGCATCAGCGTCAGGGGCGTTCATTCGATCGGTGTGAGAGGTCAGTTGCGAGTCCGAGCTGCGCGGGCCTCGAAGAATACACCGCGCACCTCAAAGCGTGCCAAGACGATGCACGGCCGGCGCGTTGCACGGCCAGCCACTGCTGCGGCTGGACGAATCTGCGACCACGCGTCGGGTCTGTGTGGCGAAATCTCAGCAGCATCCAGGCGCCCAAATCGATCACTACGGCAAGCTGGCCCGACCACGGCTCTTCGCCCGCTGTAGCGACGGGCCCCAAGCGCCACGTTTGTGTGTCCCAGCGCAAGCTCATCCAAGGCGTGCGTGTCGCGAGAAAACCGCCTAACACCAGGGTGACGGTCAGCAAGATCGCCAAAAGCCAAACCCAGCCTGGTTTCGCTTCTGTGCCGCTCACGCACCAAGCCAACGTCGACGCACAAGCCAGCAGCCCCAGCAGGGCCACGCCAGTGCGCCATACAGCGAAACACTGCAAATTGACTTGAAAAGCGGGGGACGCGCGCATGACGGCGAACTCGCGCCTGAATCAGACGCGCTTGAAGACCAAAGTGCCGTTGGTACCGCCAAAGCCGAAGTTGTTTTTCACGGCGTAGTCGATCTTCATTTCACGAGCCGTGTTGGCGCAGTAGTCCAAATCGCACTCTGGGTCTTGGTTGAAAATGTTGATAGTCGGTGGAGAAACCTGATGGTGAAGCGCCAGCACGGTGAACACCGATTCAATACCGCCTGCACCACCCAGCAAGTGACCGGTCATCGACTTGGTGGAGTTGACCACCAGCTTCTTGGCATGGTCGCCAAAGGCCAGCTTCAGCGCATTGGTTTCGTTCAAGTCACCCAGGGGCGTAGACGTGCCGTGCGCGTTCACATATTGCGCTTGGTCGGGGTTGATGCCCGCATTGCGCAAGGCGGCCTTCATGGACCGCTTGGGGCCGTCCATGTTCGGCGCGGTCATGTGATACGCGTCGGCGCTCATGCCGAAGCCGCTGAGTTCGGCATAGATTCTGGCGCCGCGTTTTTTGGCGTGCTCGTACTCTTCAAGCACCAGCACGCCCGCACCTTCGCCCAGCACAAAACCGTCGCGGTCTTTGTCCCAAGGCCGGGACGCTGTTTGCGGATCTTCATTGCGCGTGGACAGCGCACGCGCCGCTGCGAAGCCACCGACGCCCAGGGGCGAGACGGTGGACTCGGCACCACCCGCAATCATCACATCGGCGTCGCCGTACTCGATCAAACGCCCTGCTTCGCCGATGCTGTGCAGCCCGGTGGTGCATGCAGTGACGATGGCCAAGTTCGGGCCTTTGAAACCGTAGGTGATGGAAACATGACCCGAAATCATATTGATGATAGACGCAGGCACAAAGAACGGCGTGATGCGCCGGGGCCCTCGGTTCACCAACTCAGCATGCGTGTCCTCAATCAACGGCAAGCCGCCGATGCCCGAACCCACGAGCACGCCGATGTTCTCAGCTTCGTCATCGGTCAACGCGTCGTTGGTTTTCAAGCCCGCATCACGCACGGCTTGGATGGACGCTGCCAAGCCGTAGTGGATGAAGGTGTCCATGTGGCGGGCATCTTTGGCGGGGAAGTAATCCTCAACATTGAAGCCCTTCACCTCACCCGCAAACTTGCAGGCAAAGTTGGCCGCATCGAACTTGGTGATGTTGGCAATGCCAGACCGGCCTGCCAACACATTGGTCCAACCCTCCGCCACCGAATTGCCCACGGGGCTGATGAGCCCAAGGCCAGTGACAACAACGCGCCGACGAGTCATGGCTTGGTTGGCTTAGTCAGGCCTTGTGATGCTTCTGAGCGTAGTCAATCGCCAACTGAACGGTGGTGATTTTTTCGGCTTCTTCGTCGGGAATCTCGATGCCAAACTCGTCTTCGAGTGCCATCACCAATTCAACGGTGTCGAGAGAGTCTGCGCCCAGGTCGGCCACGAAAGCCTTTTCATGAGACACGTCGGCCTCGGGAACGCCAAGTTGTTCGGCAATGATTTTCTTGACGCGGGATTCGATATCGCTCATGACTCCTCCAGGAGTGTTGACAGAAACAGGCCCGGATTCTAAAGGTAGCAAACTGTCTTTTCTGATGTCTTCATTGACGTATTCAGACAGACGATTTGCACACAGGTTCCGGCCGGGCATTCCGGATGACCGACGCGGCGCAAACTCAATCGAGTACGCACCGAATTTCAAAAATTCAATTCATGTACATGCCGCCGTTTACATGCAACTCGGCGCCAGTGATGTAGCCCGCTTCCACGGAAGCCAGGAAGGCCACCGCATGCGCGATGTCGCTGACTGCGCCCAAACGGCCCAGTGGAATTTGCGCCATCAGTGCGTTTTTTTGAGCATCAGCAAGGCCGTCGGTCATGTCGGTGGCAATGAAGCCAGGTGCCACGCAATTGACGGTGATACCGCGACTCCCCAGTTCGCGCGCCAAGGCGCGCGTCATGCCCGCCACGCCCGCCTTGGCGGCTGCGTAATTGGCTTGACCGGCGTTGCCGTTGGCACCCACCACCGAGGTGATGTTGATGATGCGGCCGAAGCGCTGCTTCATCATCAGGCGCATCACGCCGCGGCTCATGCGAAACACGGCCTTGAGGTTGGTGTCGATCACTGCATCCCAATCGTCGTCTTTCATGCGCATGGCCAAAGCGTCGCGTGTGATGCCCGCGTTGTTGACCAGCACTTGCAAACCGCCGTGGTCTTTAGCAATCTGCGCTAGCAAAGCCTCAATGCCGTTGGCGTCGTTGACGTTCAAGCAAACACCGTGACCGCCAGAATGAGCGGACAGCGCGTCGGTGATGGCCTGGGCACCGGCATCGGTGGTGGCGGTTCCGATGACGGTGTAGCCGCGAGCAGCCAGTTCAAGCGCAATGCCACGGCCGATGCCGCGCGACGCGCCCGTGACCAAGGCGACCGATTTGTTTTGTGTGTCTTCACTCATGCCAGCATTGCCTTTACTTCCGTCATGGAGTCGGGGTCGAGCACGGTTGCACTGACAAGGTCTGCATCGATGCGTCTGCACAAACCAGCCAACACTTTTCCAGGGCCGCATTCGATGACGTGGTTCAAGCCGCGCGCACGCAGTGCATGAACCGTTTCAACCCAACGCACCGGGCCGAAAGACTGGCGGTACAGGGCATCGCGAATTGCAGCCACATCGGTCTGCACTGCCACATCGATGTTGTTCACCAGGGCAATTTTCGGAGCACTGACTGGCACCGTCGCCAAACGCTCCTTCAAGCGTTCGGCAGCAGGCCGCATCAAGCTGGAATGAAACGGCGCCGACACCGCCAACAGCAAAGCGCGTTTGGCACCCTTTGCCTTCAAAAGTTCGCAGGCTGCATCGACACCCGCTTTGCTGCCTGCAATCACGGTTTGCTTGGGGTCGTTGAAGTTTGCAGCCTCCACGGCTTGACCCGTCGCTGTAGCGACTTCGGCGCAGCCGTCAACCACCGCTTGCGCGTCCAAACCCAAAATCGCGGCCATCGCGCCCAAGCCCACGGGCACGGCTTCTTGCATGGCCTGCGCTCGAAAGCGAACCAAAGGCAGTGCGTCTCCCAAAGTGATCGAACCTGCGGCCACCAAGGCGCTGTATTCGCCGAGCGAATGCCCAGCCACAGCCAAGGGTTGCAGTCCCGTCTCGGCCAACCATGCGCGGTAGCACGCGATGGCCGCAGTCAACATCACTGGCTGGGTGTTGGCGGTCAAGTCGAGTTGGTCTTTGGGCCCTTCAAGGATCATCGCGGCAATGTCAAAACCGAGAGCCTCTGAGGCTTCGGCTAGCGTTTGGCGCACCGCGACGTTGTCGCCCCAAGCATCCAGCATGCCGACCGACTGCGAGCCTTGTCCAGGGAACACAAAAGCAAATGGGGTCATCTGGTTTTCTAAGTTTTTCAGCGAAGCGCGAGGCGCGCGAGTTAAAAATCAACGAGCACCGCGCCCCAAGTGAAACCGCCACCCACGCCTTCCAGCATGAGCGTGTCGCCACGTTGAATTTTGCCGCTGCGCACTGCAGTGTCGAGTGCCAGCGGGATGGATGCTGCAGAAGTGTTGCCGTGCTGATCGACGGTAACGATCACTTTTTCCATGCTCAGCTTCAAGCGTTTGGCTGTGCTTTGCATGATGCGGATGTTGGCTTGGTGCGGAATCAACCAGTCGATGTCGGCTTCCGTTTTGCCGGCTTTGGCAAGCACTGAACGCGCCACATCTTCGAGCACACCCACCGCCAGTTTGAAGACCGCTTGACCGTCCATTTTGAGCAGCGGGTCACCCAATATCTGCCCGCCTGAGACGGTGCCGGGCACGCACAAAATGTTCACATGGCGGCCATCGGCGTGCAGTTCACTGGCCAGAATTCCGGGCGCATCGCTGACTTCCAACACCACCGCGCCGGCACCGTCACCGAACAAAACGCAAGTTGTGCGGTCTTTGAAATCCAGGATGCGCGAAAACACCTCGGCCCCGATCACCAGCGCCTTCTTCGCCCCACCAGTTTTGATCATGGCATCGGCGACCGTCAGCGCGTATACAAAGCCTGAACATACGGCTTGAACGTCAAACGCCGGGCAGCCTTGAACGCCCAGTTTTTGTTGAACTATGCAGGCGCTTGACGGAAAAATCATGTCGGGCGTGGACGTTGCAACGATGATGAGGTCGATGTCTTGCGCCCTGCACCCCGCGGCCTCGATGGCGCGCCTCGCAGCTTCAACCGCCAAGTCGCTGACCACCACGCCGTCGGCAACGAAATGTCGGGCTCGAATTCCGGTGCGCTCGACGATCCATTCGTCTGATGTTTCTACGCCTTGCGCTGCGAGTTGCACGGCCAGCTGTTCGTTGCTCAAGCGGTTGGGAGGCAAGTAACTGCCAGTGCCGCTGATGCGCGAATATCGAACGACTGGAGCGTTCATGCGGTTCTTGCGACGGGCAGCATGGGCACCACTTTGGCCTGCTCGGCTGCGATCTCGTCCAGCTTGTCGGATATCGATGCTGGCATGGCTTGAAGTGTTTCAAGAATGCGGTCGTGAACGCGTTCCAACAAGCCGTTGCGCGCCGCGTCGTAGGCGCGGTTCAGTGCCTGCTCAAACGCAAAGGCGTCGGCCGAGCCATGGCTCTTGAAAACCAAACCGCGCAAACCCAACAACGCGGCACCGTTGTAGCGCCGATGGTCCACACGCGCTTTGAAGTGGTTTAGCACCGGCATTGCCACCAAGGCAGCCATCTTTGTAAACACGTTGCGTGTGAATTCCTGCTTGATGAACTTGGACAGCATGGAAGCCAAACCCTCGGCCGTTTTCAGCGCGACGTTGCCAACAAAACCGTCGCACACAACGATGTCGGTGGTGGCTTTGAAAATATCGTTGCCTTCAACATTGCCGTAAAAATTGATGTGTCGTTCGGCTGAAGCTTGTCGCAGCAGCTCGCCCGCTTGCTTGATGACTTCACTGCCTTTGATGGCTTCTTCTCCGATGTTCAGCAAGCCAACACTCGGGTTCTCTAATCCTTCGACAGCCGCAACCAGCGCAGTTCCCATCACCGCAAACTGAAGTAAGTGTTCAGCGGTGCAATCGATGTTGGCACCGAGGTCTAGCACGGTGGTACCTCCAGGGCGCTCGCTGGGCATGACAGCGGCGATAGCCGGCCGGTCTATGCCTTCAAGTGTTTTGAGCACGTAGCGTGACACCGCCATCAGCGCGCCGGTGTTGCCCGCTGAGACGCAAGCCTGCGCTGCGGAACTTCCGTTCGCGTCGGCCTTGACTTGGTTCACGGCAACACGCATCGACGAATCTTTTTTGCGGCGCAACGCAACTTCGATCGAATCGTCCATTTCGACCACTTCAGAGGCGGTGACTACTCTGACTCGTGGCCAATCTACGCACGTCGAAAGCGCAATGGCGTTGCCAACCAATATAAGTTTGGCTTCAGGATGCGCAGCCAAAAAGGCCTTGCACGCTGGCAAAGTCACAGCCGGACCGTGGTCGCCACCCATGCAGTCAACCGAGATAATGACCGAACCACAGCCCGACTTTGGCGTTGAGGCCGCCGCGGGCAAGACTTTCATGCCTGCGACCGGTGGTTCAACACAACAAGTCAAATCAGAAAATCAGGCGTCAGCCTTGGTTTTCAACACCTTGCGACCTCGGTAAAAACCGTTGGGGCTGATGTGGTGACGCAAATGAACTTCGCCTGAAGTTTGCTCAATCGCTGTGCCGGGGTTCGACAATGCGTAGTGAGCGCGGTGCATGCCGCGCTTGGAAGGCGACTTTTTGTTTTGTTGAACGGCCATAAATTTCTCCTGTGACCCCGGCGGTCAGTTTCAATACTGAACCTTACACGACCAGAGCAAAATTGCACTGTGCTGAATCTGAGAAGACATATGCAGATAAGCCCACAAGTTTAGCATGGTGAGAGCCAATTACCCTGCTACTTCAAGCAGTCAACTGACCAGCTTGTCGCGTTTAAGTTGGGCCAAGGCGGCGAACGGGTTGTCGCAAACAGTTTGAACGCTGTCGTCCATGCTCATGTCGCGCTCCATCAAGGGCTGCGGGCAAACTTCATGGCGCGGCACCAAGGGCAATTCAAGTAAGAGCTCATCCTCGATCAACTCGCGCGCGTCAAGATAGCGGCTCAGGGCCAAAACGTCGTCGTCGCTTTGCGCGTCCAGTTCGGCCGCCGCAGTCTCTCCGTGAACAAATCGGAAGCTGCGCTGAGCCTTGATCCGCGTCGTCATGGCTTGCAAACAGCGCTGGCACGTCAGCGCCACGGTAACGCTGGAATCCAAGTGCAACCAAATTTCTGGCGGCCCCGAACGGGCGGAGCGGCTCTCGCCCCGAAGCTGCCAAGCCACGGCGGTGTCGGCGTCCACGGTTTGCGGCGAATGGGTGGACTCGAGCAATCGCGGCAACGACGTCAAGTTCCACTCGCCTTTCAGTGATTGCTCATTTTTTGCAAACGCTTCTACGCTCAATTGCAAGGGATCAAAGGCGGCGTGTGACATGCGAGCAAGTGTATTCGGCGGCTTCTGATGCGACGGCGTCCGATGGGAGAATCAGCAGCATGAACAAGCCAGTGGCGTTGATTTTGGGTTCCACATCGCGTTACCGCAGCGAGTTGCTGAGCCGCTTGAAGTTGCCCTTCGAAGTGGTGGCACCGAATGTTGATGAAACACCACGTGTTGGCGAGGTGCCAGCGGCGTTGGCCCAGCGTTTGGCCATGGAAAAGGCGCTTGAAGTGGCGCGGCGGTTTCCCTTTGCGGTTGTCATCGGTTCAGACCAAGTCGCCGACTTGCAGGGCGAGCCCATTGGCAAACCAGGCGACCACGAACGCGCCGTGCAACAGCTCAGACGCATGAGCGGCCAGCGCGTGGTGTTTCAAACCGCGGTGGCCGTGGTGCGTGGTGACAACGGTTTTACGGGCTCTGCGCTGGTGCCGGTGACGGTCAAATTTCGCGAACTGAACGACGCCGAGATAGAGCGCTATTTGCAAATCGAGCAACCCTACGACTGCGCAGGCAGCGCCAAGTCTGAGGCGCTGGGCATCGCGCTGCTGCAAGCCATTGAGTCGAGCGACCCGACGGCCTTGGTCGGTCTGCCGTTGATTCAAACCTGCGCCTTGCTGCGCTCGGCAGGCATTGACCCCTTGCTGTCATGAGCGAAATCGCCACAGTCAAAGGCAAGCTCTACCTCGTTCCCAACACCTTGGATTTCGGCGTTGATTTCGGCGCACAAGCGCCCGATCTTCAAACGGTGTTGCCGCTTCAGGCCATCCGCATCGCCTCGCAACTCACCCACTGGGTGGCAGAAAACGCAAAGACCACGCGCGCTTTTTTGAAGCGTGTGGACGCGTTGATGCCGCTGCATCAAGCTCTGCAATCACTTCACATAGTCGAGCTGTCGCGTGCGCGGAAGGGACAAAAAACGTCAGCCGATGCAGTCACAGCGGCACTGACGGACGCTTTGTTGGCCCCTGCCCTCCAAGGCTTCGATGTAGGTTTGATTTCGGAGGCTGGCCTGCCCGCGGTGGCTGATCCAGGCGCTGTTTTGGTGGCAGCGGCCCATCGGCTGGGCATCGTGGTGGTGCCGCTGTCGGGCCCCAGTTCTTTGATGATGGCGCTGTCGGCCAGCGGCTTGAACGGCCAGAGCTTTGCGTTTGTCGGCTATTTGCCGGTCGATGCGGCTGCGCGAGCAAGTCGGGTGCGCGAACTGGAAGCGCTGTCCAAGCGCGCTCAGCAAACCCAAATGATGATCGAGACACCCTATCGCAACCAGGCGTTGCTCGGGGCGCTGTTATCAAGCCTCAGCCCTGGTTGTCATCTGAGCGTGAGCTGTGGGCTGACGCTGCCTAGCGGATGGAACCGATGCGACCGCGTCTCGCAGTGGAGGCTCAAACCATCGAGCGTTGCCAACGACGTACCGGCGGTGTTCTCCTTGCTGGCTTCCTAGGATACCAGCCGCTCGGCAGCTTCGATGTGCGCCACGGCTGGCGCGCTTTCGGAAGCCGTAGCCGCTTTGGCACCGAACAAAGCCGCGACCTTGCGCTTGGGCTTGATGTTGGGCGATAGGCCACGCGTCGCGATGCCCGCGCTGGGCGCTTTGCTGTCCCAGGCCGCATCGGCCGTGGCACTGGCTTCGTAGGGTTTGTCAAAAAACGGGTCGCTGGACGGCTTGGGACTGAACGAGCGGGGTCGGGGTGTGTAGCCCAGTGCGGGTGCAGAGGCGGGCGGTCGCGCTTCACGCGAATCGTCCTCTTCAACTTGCCGGGGACGTTCACTGCGTGCTTCTCGTGATTCGCGGCGCGGCGATGAGTCGTCCAGCTCCAAGGCATCAAGATCGATTTTTTTCTTGATGAGCTTTTCGATGTCGCTGACCAATCGCGCGTCGTCGCGCGTGACGAGTGTCACCGCCAGGCCAGAAGCTCCCGCGCGGCCGGTGCGGCCAATGCGGTGCACGTAGTCCTCAGCATTGAAAGGTACGTCGAAGTTGAACACCGCCGGCAAGTCGGCAATGTCCAAACCGCGCGCGGCCACGTCGGTGGCCACCATCACATCCACATCGCCTTTTTTGAAGGCGTCCAGCGCCTTCAAACGCTCGTCTTGCGACTTGTCACCATGCAAGGCGGTGGTGCGCAGGCCGTCGCGCTCAAACGAACGCGCCAAGCGCGCGCAGCCCAATTTGGAATTCACAAAAATCAAGGCTTGCGTGATGCCGCGATCTTTCAAAACCTTGAGCACAGCGGCGCGTTTGTCGTCAGTGCTGACGCTGTAAAAGCGCTGCTCCACTGTGCTGGCCGTCGCGTTGGGGCGAGCCACTTCCACCAACAGAGGATCTTGCAAATAGCTTTCGGCCAAGCGCTTGATTTCGGGCGAAAAAGTGGCCGAGAACAGCAGGGTTTGGCGGGTTTTTGGCAGGTAGCTGAGGATGCGCTGCAAGTCGGGCAAAAAGCCGATGTCCAACATGCGGTCGGCTTCGTCGAGCACCACATATTCGACTTGACTGAGATTGCAATTTTTTGCCTCTATGTGGTCTAGCAAGCGACCTGGCGTGGCCACCAGCACCTCAACGCCGGCCTTCAATTCCAGGGTCTGCGGTTTCATATCAATGCCTCCGTAGACCACCGCGACGCGCAGCTTGGTTTGGGCCGCATAACTCTTGATGTTGGCGGCCACTTGATCGGCCAATTCACGCGTGGGCGCGATCACAAGCGCTCGCACCGGATGCCGGGCGGGCGACATGCTGGCGGTCTCGTGACGCAGCATTTTGTGCAACAGCGGCAATGAGAAGGCCGCCGTTTTACCAGTGCCGGTCTGGGCTGCACCCATCACGTCCCGACCCGCCAAAACAATCGGAATTGCCTTGGCCTGGATGGGCGTCATCAGGATGTAGCCCTGGGCGGCCACCGCACGCTGCAGGCTTTCGGCCAAGCCAACGCTGGAGAATTCAAGGGGTAAAGACGGCTCGTTTTCAAAAGCCTGAGAGTCAAGCGACGCAACAGCGTCTGCGCTTAGCATGTTTTCGGTCATCCTTTCATTATCGCCCGTCTATGCATAAGTCGCCGCAGCCGGGCTTCGGGGCTCCTTAGAATGCGCGCGCTACATCCGATAAACAAAGATCGTGCGCTTTCCAAGAACACGCCACCACACCGCAAAAATTCCATGAAAGTCATCCCTACCGCCATCGCCGGTGTTTTGATCCTTGAGCCCAAGGTGTTTGGAGACGCGCGCGGTTTTTTCGTGGAGAGCTTTAATCAGCAAGTCTTCAATGACGCCGTAGGCGACAACATCGTCTTCGTTCAAGACAACCATTCCCGTTCCGCCAAAGGTGTATTGCGCGGTCTTCACTACCAAGTGCCGCCCCATGCGCAAGGCAAACTGGTTCGCGTCACGCAAGGCAGCGTGTTTGACGTGGCGGTGGACATCCGCCCCGGCAGCGTAACTTTTGGCACGGCGGTGGGTGTCGAGTTGACCGGTGACAACCATCGGCAACTGTGGCTGCCGCCCGGCATGGCGCACGGCTTTTTGGTAACCAGCGCGAGCGCTGACTTTTTGTACAAAACCACCAACTTCTACGCACCGCAGTCGGAAGGATGCGTGCTGTGGTCCGACCCGGCGTTGGGCATCCAGTGGCCGGATGTAGGGCAAGCACCGCAACTGGCCGCCAAGGATTTGGCGGCTCCCACTTTGTCGGCCGCGAGAGCTTTCAACGCCGATTAGCCACCCACCCCAGCAAGACGCTCCAGTGCCCGGGCACAGCTTGGGTACTCCACAGATCTACTGACCGATCAACGAGACTTTGCTCATGCTCGATTTCACTTCTCCCACCGTTGCAGTGATCGGCTTGGGCTATGTCGGCCTTCCGTTGGCGGTTGAGTTCGGCAAAAAATTCCGCACTATCGGCCTCGACTTGGCAGCTGACAAAGTTGCGGCCTACAAAAACTTCATCGACCCGACCGGAGAGTTGGCCAGCGACGACTTGCGTGCCGCCACGCAACTCAGCTACTCCACCGACCCTGCCGTGTTGGCCGACGCCGACTTCTTGATCGTTGCCGTGCCCACGCCCGTGGACGATGCGCATCGCCCCGACTTCACACCGCTGATCAAAAGCTCGGAAAGCGTGGGCCGCCACATCAAGCGCGGCGCCATCGTGGTGTACGAGTCCACTGTCTATCCAGGTGCCACCGAAGAGGTCTGCATCCCCATCATCGAGCGCCTGTCGGGCTTGAAGTGGAAGACCGATTTTTTCGTTGGCTACAGCCCAGAGCGCATCAACCCCGGCGACAAAGAACGCACGCTGACCAAGATCAAAAAAGTGGTGTCGGGCGACATGCCTGAAACGCTGGAAATAGTGCGGCGCATGTACGCCTCCATCATCACCGCGGGCACGTATTCGGCCAGCGGCATCAAGGTGGCCGAAGCCGCCAAGGTGATAGAAAACACCCAACGCGACCTGAACATCGCACTGATGAACGAGCTGGCCATCATCTTCCACAAGATCGGCATCGACACCGTGGAAGTGCTTGAAGCCGCCGGCAGCAAATGGAATTTCCTGCCCTTCCGTCCCGGTTTGGTAGGTGGTCACTGCATTGGCGTGGACCCTTACTACCTGACCTTTAAAGCCGAAACGTTGGGTCACCACCCGCAAGTGATTTTGGCGGGCCGTCGCATCAACGACAGCATGGGCAAATATATTGCCGAACAAACCGTCAAACAAATGATTGCCGTGGGCTTGCCCGTCAAAGGTGCCGACGTCATCGTGTTGGGTTTGACCTTCAAAGAAGACTGCTCCGACCTGCGTAACAGCAAAGTCATCGACGTCATCACCGAGCTAAAAACCTACGGCGTGAACGTGCACGTGCACGACCCGATTGCAGCCGCTGACCACGCCCTGCACGAGTACGGCGTGGCCTTGAGACCGTGGGCGGATCTGCCCAGAGCACATGCGGTGGTGGCAGCGGTGTCACACCGCGAATACAAGGCCATGTCGGCCGCACTAATTCAATCCGTAGCGATTCCTGGCGCTGTGTTTGTCGACGTGAAATCTGCTTTCAATGCAGCCGACTTGAGCGCTGCGGGCATGAGCGTCTGGCGGCTTTGACGACGTTTTTTTGACGTCAGTCAAACAGTCTTGTCAACAGAAAATACATCGATGACCGCTTACGCTGATCTCAAAACCCGCCTCGTTCAAAACCCGCATACCTGGTTGGTAACAGGCGTTGCTGGCTTCATCGGATCCAACTTGTTGGAAACGCTGCTCAAACTGAATCAACACGTGGTGGGCTTGGACAATTTCGCGACCGGTCATCAGCGCAACCTCGACGAAGTTCAAAGCTTGGTCACGCCCGAACAGTGGCCACGCTTCAAGTTCATCAAGGGCGACATCCGCGAAATTGACGACTGCCGCAGCGCCTGCGCAGGCGTCGAATACGTGCTGCACCAAGCCGCACTCGGCAGCGTGCCGCGCTCAGTTGCCGACCCGATATTGACCAACAGCGCCAACGTCACCGGCTTCCTGAACATGCTGGTCGCCGCACGCGACAGCGGCGTGAATCGCTTCGTCTTCGCAGCCTCCAGCAGCACCTACGGCGGCCACCCCGCCCTGCCCAAAGTCGAGCACACCATCGGCCGCCCGTTGTCGCCCTACGCCGTCACCAAATTTGTGAATGAGCTGTACGCCGACGTCTTCGCCCGCACCTACGGCTTTGAGTTCATCGGCCTGCGCTACTTCAACGTTTTCGGCCAACGACAAGATCCTGATGGCGCCTATGCCGCCGTCATTCCGAAATGGATTTCCAGCATGCTTGCTAATCAACCCGTCGTCATCAACGGGGACGGCGAAACGAGCAGGGACTTCTGCTACATCGATAACGCGGTTCAGGCGAATTTGCTGGCGGCAACTGCCAAAGATCCAGAATCGGTGAATCAAATTTTCAATGTGGCGGTGGGGGATAGAACGACGCTGAATGAGCTGCACGCCGCGTTGAAAACCAGCTTGACTCAGAGCTTCCCGCACTTGGGCGCGGCGCAACCTGTGCACCAGGACTTCCGGGCTGGTGATGT
The DNA here is from genome assembly GCA_031427655.1 of Burkholderiales bacterium. Lineage (GTDB taxonomy): Bacteria > Pseudomonadota > Gammaproteobacteria > Burkholderiales > Burkholderiaceae_C > JANYJJ01. The sequence goes on along the minus strand of JANPNT010000388.1, from coordinate 904 downwards.
GAGGCATTCCCTGGCTGACGTCAGCAAAGCTCAATTTCGATTGGGCTACGAGCCCACTCATCGAGTGAGCGAAGGGCTGGCGTTTGCAATGAATTGGTACGTGGACAAGCTGAAGCGCGTGGAATGAACGAAATCGAACATATGACTCGCGACCCTTTGGCACTACGCCGTCGCCTAAATGCATCAAAGTGCTGAAGTGTCAATGTGCGAAACACAATCAACTTGCCAGACGGGCTTTTGCGAGAGATGAAAGCCAGAGCGGCGTTGGATGGCGTCAGTTTGTCTGCATTGATGCTCAGTTTGGTAGAGAGCGGTCTGCGCACCAGTGTTAAGTCGAAAAGTAGCGGTATCGCAATAAGCCAATCGCCAACGCTCGACATCAAACAACCGATAGCAAAACTTGATTTTTCAAACGCTGGATTGTTCGACTTGGTGAACGATTGAGCGCTCTGAGCAGGAGTTCAAAAGGGTTCCACACCCAGGTTCTGGGTGACCTTCCAGACGTCAATGTGTGGCTTGCGCTGGCAATCAGGCAACACGCTTTTCTTGGTGAGGCTGCAAATTACTGGAGCGGCCACGGCGCACAGAGCAGGGTGAGCGGGGTTGATGGCAAGCTCTGGTTTTGCCGAATTACGATGCTGGGCCTCGTTAGGCTGCTCTCGCAGCACAAAGTCATGGTCGACCAAGCCTTGAACTTGACTGACGCCCCGCGCGCGCACCAAACTTTCGCCGCTCTGCCCGAGGTCGGCCTTCACACCGAGCCTGCCAACTGCGCGATTGAATTCCAGCGCTTTGTTTCCGTCGGTCTGCCGTCGCGATTACTCACTGATGCTTACTTGGCAGCGTTCGCAAAGTCCGCAGGACTGCGACTGGTAACTTTCGACAAAGACTTTGATCGCTTCGT
>JANPNT010000387.1:0-2087 GCA_031427655.1 Burkholderiales bacterium | reverse complement strand
CTATTTCCAAAAGCGTTGCCAAAACCGCTGCGGCGAATGAAAAGAAGGCTGCGTGATGACGAACCCGCAGACCACGAAAAATCTGCTCGTCGAACTCTTCGTGGAAGAGCTGCCGCCGAAAGCCTTGAACAAGCTGGGCGAAGCATTTGCCGCCGCTTTGACCGACAGCTTGAAGGCCCAAGGCTTGACCACCGCTGCATCCGTCACGACCGCCTTCGCTTCACCGCGCCGTTTGGCCGCGCACCTCAGTTTTGTCAGCGACAAAGCGGAAGACAAAGCGGTGTCGCAAAAGTTGATGCCGGTGAGCGTGGGCTTGACGGCAGAAGGTCAAGCCACGACTGCATTGTTGAAGAAACTGGCCGCATTGGGAGCCGACGCGGCTGCGGTGCCCAAACTGCTGCGCCAGATGGACGGCAAAGCCGAAGCGCTGTTTTTTGACAGCCTGGTGGCGGGCGTGAACTTGCAAGACGGCTTGCAAAAAGCGCTGCATCTCGCGCTCGCCAATTTGCCCATCCCGAAGCTCATGCAGTACCAATTGGCCGACGGCTGGAGCAGCGTCAACTTCGTGCGCCCGGCGCATGGCTTGGTGGCGCTGCATGGTGCCGACGTGGTCGCAGTGCAAGCGCTGGGGTTGACCTCGGGCCGCGTCACACACGGGCACCGTTTTGAAGCAGCCACACCGTCTATCGATTTGCGCCACGCTGACAGTTATGCCGAACAACTTCGTGTTGAAGGCGCGGTGATTGCCAGCTTTGCTGAGCGTCGCGCCGAGATTGCCAAACAATTGGCCAACCGAGCGCCAAAAGGCTTGACGCCCATCGACGATGCAGCCTTGCTGGACGAAGTGACTGCCTTGGTCGAGCGACCCAACGTGTTGCTATGTCAGTTTGAAGCCGAGTTCTTGGACGTGCCGCAAGAGTGCTTGATCCTGACGATGAAGGCGAACCAAAAGTACTTCCCGCTGCTGGATGCAGCAGGCAAATTGACGAATCAATTTTTGATCGTCAGCAACATCACTCCGACTGATCCGAGCCGGGTGATTGAAGGCAATGAGCGAGTGGTGCGCCCGCGTTTGGCCGACGCGAAATTCTTCTTCGACCAAGACCGCAAGAAGACGCTTGAGTCGCGTGTGGCGGGGCTGGACAAGGTCGTTTATCACGGCAAATTGGGGACGCAAGGTGAGCGGGTTGCGCGGGTTCGCGCGATTGCAAAAGCAATTGGCCAGAAACTGGGAGGTGAGGCGCTCGCGGCGGACGCGGATCGCGCCGCAATGCTCGCGAAGGCCGACCTCCTGACCGACATGGTCGGCGAGTTTCCCGAATTGCAGGGTGTGATGGGAAGCTACTACGCGCTCAACGATGGTGAGAGCACGGATGTTGCCTTCGCCATTGAGGATCACTACAGACCTCGGTTCTCTGGAGACACGTTGCCAAGAAGGTCAGCAGGTGAAGTCTTAGCGTTTGCCGACAAGTTAGAAACTCTTGTGGGCATGTTCTGGATTGGACAACGGCCCACCGGAGACAAAGATCCGTTTGCTTTGCGCCGCCATGCCTTGGGCATGATTCGGCTACTGCTCGAACGGGGCCTTGAACTGAACCTGGAGGAGGTTATTGACATCGCGGTGTCAACCATGCCGCCGCATCCTGACCGCGTGACTGCGCAACCTGAAAAGCTGCCTGAGTCAGCGGTGAGCCTGACCTATCGAATGCCCTCAGTGGCTGACGAGGTAGCGGTCTTTGTGTACGAGCGTTTCGCGGTGTTTTTGCGCGACCATGGCTACACCGCGCAGCAAATCGATGCGGTTTTGTCGGAAGTCTTCCGTGAACGCCCTAAGCCAGCTCGACGCTTTGCTGACCTTGCAATGCGGCTCGTGGCGGTTCGAGGCTTTTCAACGCTGCCCGAAGCGCCTTCTCTGGCAGCCGCTAACAAACGGGTTGGCAACATTCTGAGGAAGGTTGAAGGGGAGCTGCCGACACAGGTCGACCCGTCTCTGCTGCACGAAGCCGCTGAAAAGTCGCTGTACGCCGCCATCAAAAATTGCCGGCCCGTAGCCGATGCCGCCTTCGCTCGCAGCGACTACATCTCTT
>JANPNT010000386.1:0-5636 GCA_031427655.1 Burkholderiales bacterium | reverse complement strand
CCGTCAGCAATCGTCGCGCATTTGGTTGGGTTTGCGCCCCGCCGCCGCACCCGGATCCAAACCTGGGACGTCACGCACGGCGATATTTTTCGCCCGCCCAAAGGGATCGGTCACGTGGTGCTCGACACGCCTGCTGGCCTGCACGCCAAGCGTCTGGACGAGGTGATGAAGCTGGCCGACACAATTGGGGTGCCGCTGCAGCCCAGCATTTTTGACAGCCACGCCACTCACGATTTCATGCGGCAAATCAGGGTGCACAAGCACAAGCACATGAACGCGCACATGAACAAGCACCCCCACAAAGTGCAAATCGGCATCGTCGGCATGCGCATGAAAGACGGCACCATTTCGGCCAACCCGCTGCGCAGTTTTTTAGCGCAACTGGACTTGCCGGTGCTCGGCTGGCTGCGCGACACCCAAAACTACATTCACTTGGCGGCTCGCGGCCTGACGCTGTGGGACGTGGACCCAGCCGCGTGGAACGCGACTTAGAACAGTGGCAGCCAATTGTTGAATGGCTGAACCGCTGAACCCAACTCAACCGGAGTCACCCATGCGCACCTTCAAACATCTCGCCGACCTGCAACCCCTGGTAGGCCAAAACATCGGTGCCAGCGACTGGATCACCGTAGACCAAGACCGAATTAACCTGTTTGCCAAAGCCACCGGCGACGAACAGTGGATTCACGTCGACCCGGTGCGCGCGGCGGCTGGCCCGTTCGGCACGCCCATCGCCCACGGCTTTTTGACCCTGTCGTTGTTGCCCGAAATGTTTGCTTCGGCCTTTGAGGTGCAAGACACCCGCATGGGCGTCAATTACGGCCTTAACCGCGTGCGCTTTCCGGCTCCGGTGCCTGTGGGCAGTCGCCTGCGCGGCAACTTCGTGCTCACCGCTTTCGAGCCGCTTGAGGGCGGCGCGCAAATGACGGTGGAAGTGACCATGGAGCGCGAGGGCTCGGCCAAGCCGGTTTGCGTGGCTGAATCTATCGGGCGGCGTTACGTCTAGCGCGCTGCTGCGAGCGTTGTGCCCCGTGATGGCCAGCGACTGAACAGAGCGGCTTTCCAGGGAAAAAGTTTGTGCCATCATTCGATGGCACAAATTATTTTTACGACGAGGTTTTGCTCATGGAAGCTTTTGCAGTGCGCGACCTGCGCGAACACACCGGCGAACTGGTTCGCAATGCCGAGAACGGCGAGTATTCAGTTGTCTCCAAACACGGCAAGCCACTGTTCGTGGCGCTGCCCTTCAACGACGCCATGTTGCAAGCGGGCGTGAATGTGGCGCTGGCCGACAAGCTGGTGATGGGCGGTGAGTTGTCAGTGGCCGCCGGTGCCAAGCTGGCTTGTTTGCCGTATGCGCAGTACATGCAGCACCTGAGTTCACTGGGCCACAGCATGCTCGATGACACGCCCGCGTTGTCTGCAGAGCTGGCTGTGCTCCAAAGACAGATGGCAGCACACTCAACTGTCGCCATTACCGAACCGGCCAAATCCGCCAAAGCACCACGCAAATCGCGGTGAGCGCGAAATTCGTTGTGGCCGACGCGGGGCCTTTGATCGCATTGGCAATCGGTGGCGTTTTGACGGACGCCATCGACATGCTCGGCGGCCTTCTGGTGCCAGCAGCCGTGCTGGAAGAGTGCACGGCCGATGCATCTGCCCCTGGTTCGCAGCTCATTTCTGAAGCTGCACTTCGGCCCGGATTCGAGCGAATTCCTTCTTCGGTTTTGACAGGCTTTGACAGCGCTTTTGCGCAAGGTTTGGGCACCGGCGAGATTGCAGTGCTGGCCTATGCAGGGCAGCACAAACTGCTTGCCCTGGTTGACGAACGGCGTGCGCGACGTGTGGCGCAGCGCCTGCAGATTGTGGTGATTGGCAGCGGAGCCGTGTTGGCGCAACTCAAGTTGCAAGGCCGAATTGCCAGCGTCAAACCCGTGCTTGAGCTGTGGCGACGCCATCGGTATTTTGTTGCCCCGGCCATCGAAAGAGACATCGTGGTGCAGGCCGGGGAGCGGCTTGAAAAAGCCAGTTGACGCGGCACTAAAACAAATTTCACAGCGAGTCGCAGTTGCACTTCGGTCACACACGCTGAACCAGCGCCAGCGAGACTTTGCGTTGCGTGCTGGTGCGCAGCGACGGCGAGGCGGTGGCCGTGGCGGTGAACCTGCACATCGCGCCCGTTGAAAAGCCCGAAAACGTGGCCTGGATTGACCCCATCCATCGCGCTTGAAGTCGGCATGGTTCATGCAGCTGGTCAAGCCATGCGCATCGAAATAGACGACCTCACTCGCCCGGCCATTCACGCCCTGTTGGATGAACATTTGCAAAGCATGCACGAGCTGTCGCCGCCTGAGAGCGTGCACGCGTTGGACCTTGAAAAATTGCGCCAACCCGACATTACCTTTTGGTCTGCGTGGGACGGCGCGCTGCTGTTGGGCTGCGGTGCATTGAAGCAACTCGACTCAGAGTGTGCCGAGGTCAAGTCCATGCGCACACCCGCGGCGCTTCGAAGGCGCGGAGCAGGGCGCGCGCTGTTGGCGCACCTCATCGATGTGGCCAAGGCGCGTGGCTACACCTCGCTGAGCTTGGAGACCGGTGCCGTCGAAGCCTTCAAGCCCGCGCAAACGCTGTACGAAAGTTTTGGATTTGTGCACTGTGGCCCGTTTGGCGATTACGCGTTAGACCCGTACAGCGTTTTCATGAGGCTGGAAATCAAACCGGTGGGCTGATTCCGAAGGCGTGCTTTAGCGGCAGGTTTCAATTTCAACAAATGGGTCTCATCTCGAATGGCGTCAATGCACCTGCCCGCTCAGTTGCTCATCATCAACCCCAACACCAGCGCCAGCTTGAGCGCCGCGCTGCTGGAGCACGCGCTTTGGCAGGCCGCGGGGCAGTGCCAGGTGCGTGTGCAAACGGCGCGTTTGGGTGCCAGCTGCATCAGCGATGAGGTCTCGTTTGCGCTTGCGGGGCATGCCCTGCCCGACGCTTATGCGTTGCACCAAGCAACTGGCATGTTCTTTGCTTCGTGGCGCTCGGCGAATCCGCCAATCCAACAACATCTGAGCATTTTCTGAGAAGCAACACACCTCCGGGAGCAAGCATGAAACGTCGTTATTTATTGGCCGCTGGTGCGGCAACGTTTGTTGCAGTCCCCGCTTGGGTCGGCGCGCAAAGCGCGGCTTGGCCCACGCGAGGGCCAATCCGGCTGATTGCCCAGTTCCCGCCCGGCGGGCTGGTCGACACCGTGTCGCGTTTGATTGCGCCGCATCTGTCGCAGGCGCTCGGTGGGCAAACGGTCATCGTTGAAAACCGCGCCGGTGCGGGCGGTTTGATCGGCACCGACTACGTTTCCAGGCAGCCTGCCGACGGCTACCCCTTGCTGGTCAGCCATGCCTCGGTGCACGTTCACGCCACCGCGACGCGCCGCGTCATGCCTTTTGACCCGGTGGCCGATTTTGCGCACTTGGGCATGTTGGTGGAAGCGCCCATGGTGTTGCTGGTGCGCCCCCAGTCGGCCTATCAAACGCTGGAGCAGTACGTCACCGCTGCCAAAACCAAGCCTGTGCGCTACGGCTCGTCGGGCATTGGTTCGGCCAACCATTTGTTCGGCGAGATGCTCAAGCTCGAAGGCAAGGCACCGCAGCACGACCACATTCCCTACCAAGGCAGTGCGCCCGCCATGCTCGACCTGCTGGGCGGCCAAATCGACAGCCTGTTCGACCCCGTCACCACCAACGTGGCGCAGCTCAAAGCGGGCTCCTTGCGCGCGTTGGCCGTGTCCACTCCCGCGCGTTTGCCTGCCTTGCCCAACGTCCCGACATTCGCCGAATTGGGATATCCCAGACTCACCGGTTCGCAGTGGTTGGGCTTGTCGGCACCCAAAGGTTTGCCAGCGCCCATCGCCCAGCGCCTGAGTGCCCTGATTCCTGAAATTTTGGCCAAGCCCGATGTGGCCACGCGCCTGGACGAACTGCAAACCTTGGCCCGCAAAACGCCGGTGCTGGGCAACGACTTTGTGCAAGTTATTGCCTCCCAGATCGACACCTGGCGTGCCGTGGCCAAGCAGGCCAACGTGGAAGTGATCACCTGATCAGATCGTTAGACTCATGAATCATCAGCCGCAGGTGAAATTCGCTTGACTACAGACCCCATTCCCTCTGCCAGCCCCGTCAATAAGGCAGCGCAAGCTGGCGAAGTCGTCAACGAGTTCCTGCGTTTGATCATGATTCCCGATCCGTTGGCAGCCAGTCGCTACGCCGACTCGAGCATGAAGATCATCTTCACCGGCAAGCGCACCATGCGCGAGCCTGCCGACTGCACCAAGTTCAACGCATCGCGCTACAAATGGGTCAAAAAACGCATTGATCGCACCGATGTGGTCACGCCCAGCGCTGAAGAGGCTGCACTTGGTGAAACCGTGGTCTACAGCATCGGCACCTTGTACGGCGAATGGCCCAACGGCAAGCCGTTTGAAGGCAACCGCTACGTTGATCGCTATGTGGTCAAAAACGGCCGCATCACTCAGATGGACGTGTGGAACGACAGCGCCGAGTGGATGCTGGTGCGCGCTGGCTTGGCCGCGCTGTAAGGGGCCATGGCAGCCCTGTATGGCGGTGCGCTGCCCAGCCACGGCCGCTTTGACTATTCGCCCATCATCCAGCGCAAGCCATACCGCTGGCCGGGCGGCGCGGGCTTGGCGGTCTACCTTGGTTTCAACATCGAGCACTTCGCCTTTGGTGAAGGCATGGGTGCGAACCTGGGCCCAGTCAGCCCGCAACCCGATGTGCTGAATTACAGCTGGCGTGAATACGGCAACCGTGTGGGCGCATGGCGTTGCTTGGAGTTATTCGACCAACTCGGCTTGCCCGCCGCCGCACTCATCAACACCGCTTTGTACGACCACTGCCCCGAGTTGGTGGCTGCCTGCGTCGCGCGCGGCGATGAGTTGGTCGGCCATGGCCACAGCAACGCCGAACGCCAAGGCGTGCTCGACGAAATCAGCGAACGCAAACTGCTGGCCGATTGCCGCGACATCATGCAAAAGCAAAGTGGCCAAGCTGTCACAGGTTGGCTGTCACCGTGGATTTCAGAAAGCCTCGTCACGCCCGACTTGTTGACCGAGACCGGCTACAGCTACACGCTCAATTGGTGCCACGACGACCAACCTGTGCCCCTGCGCACCCGCAGCGGCCAGCCCTTGTGGGCCATGCCGTATCCGCAAGAGTTGAACGACATCCCGATGATCGTTGCCCGCCAGATGGACGGTAAAGACTTTGCGCAAATGATCATCGACCAGCTTGATGAAATGCTCGATCAAACCCGGGCCCCAAATTCAGCGCCGCTGGTGATGGGCATCGCGCTGCATCCCTACATCGTCGGGCAGCCGTACCGCCTGCGGCATCTGCGCCGCGCCTTGCAGCACGTGGCGGCGGCGCGCGACAAAGGCAAAGTCTGGATGACCACGCCGGGTGCCATCTATCGGCATGCGGCGGAGTTCGCTTAGGCGTTTCGAGGTCGCGGCGGCTTCGAGAAATTCGTCTTGTTGCATGCAGGAAAAACCGTCGGCCTGCAGCAACCAACTCAAGCCACCTGCGATTTCTCAAACCCAGAAATCATCTTGCTCACCCAGGCCACCG
>JANPNT010000385.1:0-9060 GCA_031427655.1 Burkholderiales bacterium | reverse complement strand
GGCATCGGGGTCGGCTGCCAGTATCGGTAGGAATGTCGGTGGGAATCTCGGTAAAAAATCAGTTGCAGAACTTCAACGCCTTGTCCCGGATGCACCGGTAGCGCTTTGTGAGTTGCTGAACCCGGCGTTGGGGTCACCCGGTCCGCCCATCCGTTCAGAAATTTTTGGCGCACAGCGTTTTGCACAACACGGGCGCAGCTTGGCAGAAGCGCACCGCACCACCGTCAGCAGTTCCAAAGGCGTGGTGTTTTTCCCGCGCCTGCAAGAAAACATGGCCGTGCTGCGTCAAGCGCACCGTTACATCGGCAGCCAGGCGGCCACGGGCTATGACATCAGCCCCGCCGCAGAGTGGCTGCTAGACAACTTTCATTTGATCGAGGCACAGGTCAAAGAAATTCACGACGGCCTGCCGCGGCGCTTTTTTTTGGACTTGCCTGTCCTGCGCGACGAACCTTTAATGGGTTTGCCACGTATCTACAGCGTGGCCTGGGCTTTTGTAGCGCACACCGATGGGGCCTTCAATGAAGGCTTGCTCACGCACTACCTGTCGGCTTATCAAGAATTTCATGATCTGAATTTAGGGGAGATGTGGGCCTTGCCCACCACCCTGCGTGTGGTGCTGGTGGAGAACCTGCGCCGCTTGGCCGAACGCGTGGCGATACACAAGGCCGCCCGCGAAGTGGCCAATTTATGCAGCGACCGCATTGAAACGTACGCACCGCACCTTTTGCAAGACTTGTTGGCGCTGCTGAATCGTCGCGGCATAGGCCAGGTTTTTTTGGCCCAAATGTCACAGCGTTTGCAAGGCCACCGCACCGGCGAATTCACCGCCATTCGCGATTGGCTGCAGCAGCAAATGCCACAACCGGCGTTGGTTCAAGCGCAGCACAGCGCCGACCAAGCAGCCGACAACCTGAGCGTGAGCAATGCCGTCAGCTCGCTGCGTGCCATCAGCGACGCCGACTGGTCCAGCATCGTATCGGGCAGCAGCGCCCTGATGCGCTTGATGTTGACGCTGCCCATTTTCGAGGCCGAAGACGGCACCACGCGCGACCAAACTCTGCACCGCATCGAGCAGTTGGCCAAGCAAACCGGGCGCAGCGAACTGGACGTGGCGCACGCGCTGGTCGGTTTCTTGAACACGGCCTCAAATCAGGCTGCGACCACTGAGCGACCCAGCTCACCGCATCATTGGCTGCGCGGCCCTGGCCGGTCCGAGCTGATGCGCACACTGGGGGCCAAAGGCGGGCAGCGTTGGCCAGCTCGCGCGGCATGGTTGTGGCAGGCCATGCGCGACGTGAGTGGGCGACGCCAACGCGTCACTTTGTGGGTGTACGCAGGCTCGTTGCTGCTAGGCACTGTGGGCCTGATGATGTGGGCCTTGCGCGGGCACGACCCCGCGCTGACTGCAGCGTTGTCGGGTTTCGGTCGCGGCGGCATGGCGTGGTTTTGGACGCTTAACGTGGCGCTGATGTTTTTGCCCGCGTCGGAGGCGGTGATCGCCATCATCAACCGCCTGATCAGCGAATCGGTCAAGCCTCAGCATCTGCCGCGTTTGGCCTTGCTCGGCGGCATACCCGCCGAGCACCGCGTGATGGTGGTGATCCCCACCATGCTCACCAACCCGGCTTCGATACGCAGCGTGGTGCACCGTTTGCACCTGCACCACTTGGCCAACCCCGAAGCCCATTCGCAATTTGCCTTGCTCGGCGATTGGGCCGACGCCAGCACGCAGCACACCGAAGCCGATGCGCCACTGCTGGACGAAGCTTGTGCGCTGATCACCGAACTGAACCTGCGCTATCCCACAACGCAAGGCCTGCCGGCACGCTTCATCGTGCTGCACCGTCAGCGTCAGTACAGCCACAGCGAAGGCGCGTGGATAGGTTGGGAACGAAAGCGCGGCAAGCTGGAACTGTTGATGGCGCTGCTGGCGGGCGGGACATTGAAGGACCACGCAGAGACGTTCATCGACCTGCGCGAGCTGTCGCGCGTGGCACCGAACACACCCTACTTGCTGACACTCGACAGCGACACTGAACTTCCCCCCGGCCGCTTGCGCGAATTGGTGGGCATTGCCGCCCACCCCAGCAACCGTCCCCAATTGCACGCAAGCGGCCTGCGCGTCAGCAGCGGCTACGGCATCATCCAGCCGCGGGTTGTCACGCCCTTGCCCTCGCCCGCCGACGCCACACTTTTTCATTGGTTGTTTGCCGGTCAATGCGGCAACGACCCCTACACCGCAGCGAGTTCCGAGGTTTACCAAGACCTGTTTGGTGAAGGCACCTTCAGCGGCAAAGGCTTGCTTAACGTGGCAGCGGTGCATGCGGTGCTCGGCAACCGCCTGCCGCACAGCCAAGTGTTGAGTCACGATTTGCTGGAAGGCTCGCTGGCGCGCTGCGCTTCGGCGACCGACCTCACCGTGATGGAGGACGCGCCGTTTCATGCCGATGTGGCGGCCTCGCGTTTGCACCGCTGGACCCGCGGCGACTGGCAACTCTTGCCCTTCTTGCTGCAACCACGCCGCTACCCCATGCGCGCCATCAACCGCTGGAAGATGTTGGACAACCTGCGCCGCTCTTTGGTGTCGCCCGCATGTTTGGCCTTGTGCGTGTTGATGTTGAGCGGCGGCATGGCGTCACCGAAGGCAGTGCTGGCTTTGATCGTGGGGGCGTTTTGCGCCGGGCCTTTCATGGGCGCGATGGCCGGGCTGGCACCCAGCCATGACGGCATTGCCAAGTGGTACTTTTATCGCAACGCGTTTACCGAAGTGGCGCGTGCCGTGGGTGGAGGCCTGTGGCATTTCAGCCAGTTGTTGACGCACGCGCTGTCGTCAAGCGACGCCGTGCTGCGGGCGCTGTGGCGCATGCTGGTCAGCCACAAGCAGTTGCTGCAATGGACCACCGCCGCCAGCGCGCAAGCCGCTGCACAAACCGAGCTTTCGGCCACCGTGCGGGCGCACGGCCTGGCCAGCGTTTTGGCCGTGGCGCTGTGGGCCGCATTGATGCTCACAGGCACACCCCACCCGGTGCTGACAGCCCTGTTTTGCAGCGTGTGGGCCTTGGCACCGCTGGGCATCTGGTGGGTCAGCAAAGCACCGCCGCGTCGCGCAGGCAACGCCTTGACCGCATCAGACAAAACCAATTTGGAAGCCATTGCTCGCGCCAGCTGGCGCTTGTTCGAACGCTGCGTGGGCCCGCAAGACAAACACTTGCCGCCTGACAATCTGCAAACCGAACCGAGCGAAATGGTGGCTCACCGCACCTCGCCCACCAACATCGGCATGTACTTGCTAAGCGCGGCCTGCGCGCGCCAATTTGGCTGGATCAGCACGCCAGATTTCTTGCAGCGCTTGGAGGCCACGCTCGGCACCCTTGACACGCTAGAGCGCCACCAAGGCCATTTCTTGAATTGGTACGACACGCAAACGGGCGCGGCCTTGTTGCCGCGCTATGTGTCCACGGTAGACAGCGGCAATTTGAGCGGCCACCTGCTCGCGGTTGCGCAAGCCTGCCGTGATTTTGCAGCCCACGGCGTTGGCAACTCACCGCCCCCCGCGCCAGTGTGGCGCGCTCCCAAAGCCTCCATGCTGACCAGCGCGGTGGAGTTGCGCGTGCTGGACAACGCACTGAAAGAAATTTCATTGCAAAACCTGAGCGAGCTGGAGCTGGCAAATTTGCGCACCACGCTGACCGACGCCGCCGCGTGGCAGCTCGACGACCACATAGCCACTTTGCGTTCAGCGGCAACCGGGCCCAACGCCTCGCCTGCTTCGACGGCCGCCCAACTGCGCGCCATGGCCGACCGCCTGGAGGTGCTCGCGTGGCAGCCCGACTTCAATTTTCTGTACCACCCGAGTCGGCGCTTGCTGCACCTTGGATGGCGCGTTGACGAACGTGCGCTGGACAACAGTTACTACGACCTGCTGGCATCTGAGTCGCGGCTGGCCAGCTTGATTGCCATCGCCAAAGCAGATGTGCCTGCAGCGCACTGGGCTGCGCTGGGCCGCCCGTTTCATGCGGTGGGCAGCACCGCGTCGCTGCGCTCTTGGTCGGGCTCGATGTTCGAGTACCTCATGCCCACCTTGGTGTTGGCCGAGCCACCCGGCAGCGTGCTGCACAACGCCTGCCGCTCCGCCGTGACCGAGCAAATTGTTTACGGCCGGATGCAAAAACTGCCGTGGGGCGTTTCGGAATCGGCGTATGCGGCGCGCGATCAAACCCTGGCCTACCAGTACGCCCCGCAAGGCGTGCCGCAACTCGCGCTTCGACGCACACCGCCCGAAGACCAAGTGGTCGCACCTTACGCCACCGCTTTGGCAGCGATGGTGGCGCCGCACCTGGCGGTGCAAAACTTTGCAGTGATGGCCCAACTGGGCGCGACGGCGCGTTATGGTTTCATCGAGTCGCTTGATTTTTCACCGTCGCGAGTGGCGGAGCCGCGAAATCCCGACGCGCCCCATACTGCCGCTGGCGCAGCCGCTTTCACTGCGGTGAGCACCTTCATGGCGCACCACCAGGGCATGACCATCGTCGCCTTGGCCAACGTGCTGCTCGGCTCGGTGGCGCAGCGTTGGGGCATGGGGCATCCGCAAATTCAGGCCATCGCATCGCTGCTGCATGAGCGGCCACCGCGCGAAGTGCCGTCCAAGCCCGAGCTGCCTTTGGGCCTGCCGCAACAAGCTCTGCGACGGCGCGCGCCCGGGTTGCTGCGTGAGGTGCTGCCCGGCGAGAGCGCGCTCACACCGACGCACGTGCTCAGCAACGGCCGCTACAGCGTGAGCCTGCGCGCCAATGGCGCAGGGCAAAGCCGCCGCAACGGCGTGGGCATCAACCGCTGGCGCGACGACGCGCTGCGCGACAGTTTTGGCAGCTTTTTTTATGTGCGGCGCAAGGCGGGCGGTGTGTCGGCATCCTCGCTTGCCTCTCCTTTGGCGTCCTCTTCGGCGCGCCCGTTGGCGTCAATCACCCAACACCCCGCGCCCGACCCCGAAGCGCAGTACACCAGCACCTTCCACACTGACCGGGTGTGCTTTGACGCGGCCTGGCCCGATCTGCGCGCCCACGCCACGGTGTGGGTCAGTCCGGAAGACGACATCGAGTTTCGCCAGATTGAACTGCACAACCAAAGCGACGAGGAAGTTGAAATCGAGCTCATCAGCGCGTTTGAAGTGACCCTGGCCGATCAACGCGCCGACGAAGCGCACCCTGCGTTTTCCAACTTCTTCGTGAGCGCTGAGTGGCGCGCTTCGTCCAACGCTTTGGTGTTTGAACGCCGACCGCGTTTGGAGCACGAGCGTGGCCTTCTCATGGCGCACTTTTTGGCGTTTGTGGACGGCGTTTCCATGGCCAACCGAGGTGCCACCGCGCAGGCTTCCAAGACCGTGCTCACCAAGGTGCAGGTGGAAACCGACCGCCGCCACTGGCAAGGCCGAAACCGCAGTGCCAGCCAACCACTGGGCCAGCTGCGCACCGGGCCAAATGCAGATGCAGGTGCAGGTGCAGGTGCAGGCAGCAACTCCCCGGCCGCGCAAATGTTGAACACCGGGCTCGATCCGGTGTGCGCCATGAGCGTCAGCGTGCGCATTGCCGCGCGCAGCCAAGCGCGTTTGACCTTTGCCACCGCCGCCAGCGAAAACATGGGCACCTTGAATGCGGTGGTCGACAAATACCGCGAGGTCAGCAACGTGCAACGCGCCTCGCTGATGTCGGCCACGTTGATGGGCATACGCCTGCGCAGCCTGCGCCTGAGCACCGAGAACTTCAGCGCCATCCAAAGCCTGACCAGCGCCTTGGTGATGACGCTGGCCAGCCCTGAGCGGCCCGCAACGCTGACCCTGAGCACCGAACCCGACTCACGGCCCATCGCCTTGCCGCCGGTGTACGACAAGCGCTTGCTGTGGCGCATGGGCATCTCCGGCGACCGGCCTTTGATTTTGGTATTTGCAGGAGCGGCCCAAGGCCTGGGGCTGCTGCGCACCTTGACCCAAGCGCTGCGTTTGTGGTCGTGGGGCGGCGTGGCCTGCGACTTGGTGGTGATGAATGCCGAGGCTGCGTCTTACCAAATGGCCCTGCACCGCGAAATTGGTGCGCTGCGCGACCGCCACGCCGCAGAAAGTGCCGCCGACGCGCGCCTGACAGACGAGGGTGACGGCAAAACCGCGGCGCCGCTGACCGCCTTGCATTTGCTGCGCGCCGAGGAACTTTCACCCGGCGAATTGAGCACCCTGCACGGCTTGGCGCGCATCGTTTTGCAGGCCGATGGCCGCCCCTTGGTTCACCACTTGCAGGCCTGGACGGAACGCCACGAAGCTGACTTCGAAGCGCGCCTGAACACGTCGACCACGGTGGTGCCGGTGCTCGAAGAGGCGGGCATTGTGAAGGTGAGCAAAGGTGAGTTCAGCAGCGCAGGCAGCGCCAATCCGGGCGGCTTCAGCTTTCATGTCGGCACGCGCCAGCGACCGCCTCGGCCCTGGATTAATGTGCTGGCCAACCCCGACTTTGGCTGCCATATTTCAGAAGCGGGCGGCGGCCACACCTGGGCCTTGAACAGCCGCATGAACCAGCTAACCGCTTGGCACAACGACCCGCTGAGCGACCCAGCCTCTGAGTGGCTGTTGCTGCAAGACCGCCGCAGCGGCAACGTATGGAGCGCCACGCCCTCAGTGCATGGTGCCGCCAACGTGGACTACGAGGTGACGCACACGCAAGGCAGCACGCAAATCCGGCACCAGCGCACGGACGGGCGCTCGACTGCCAACCACTCGGCCAGCGTGAACGTGACCTGGTGCGTGGATGCACAAGCCTCAGTCAAACACATCACCGTTCACATCCGCAACAACGGGCAACGCAAGTTGCAGTGGCGACTGGCTGCAGGCGTGGAATGGCTCATGGGTGCCACCCCTTCCGAGCGCCGAACCGCTTACACCGAGAAGCTTCGCGGTGCAATGGTGCAACAGGCAAGCGCAGCGCTGTCCAACGCTTCGCCCTACACCGCCTTGCTTTGTACGCAACGTGAACACAGCGGCGGCTTTGGCGGCGGGCGTGCCTTCTTTGCATTGGTGCCGCCCGAAGGCGTTGTCGACACGGACTCGAGCGCAGGCACTGGCCTGGGTTTTGCGCAGGCACTGTTCGACAGCGCGCCTGAAAATGTCGTGGACTGGACCTGCGACCGACGCGAGTTCTTTGACGCGCGCGGCTGCATGGTGCTGCCGGATCACTTTGGCCACCGCAGTGGCGCGGCCCTCGACCCTTGCGCCGCCTTGGCCATCAACCTCGACCTGGCACCCGGGGAACAGAGCACCCACACTTTTTTGCTCGGCTACATCAGCAACGCCGTTCTTGACGTGGGCGCTGCCCGCGACGCCGTGGCCAGCGCCGTTCGCAAAACCGCCGCCGCTCGGCAGCGCGAGGTGCGCGCTCAATGGCAAGAATTGTTGGGCGCCGTGCAAGTCAAAACGCCCGACCCCTTGTTCGACAGCTTGGTGAACCACTGGCTGCTTTATCAAAGCATCGCCTGCCGTCTGTGGGCCAAGGCCGGCTTTTACCAAGCCGGTGGTGCCAGCGGATTCCGCGATCAATTGCAAGACGCCATGGCCTTGAGCTGGGCCGCACCCGAGATGCTGCGTGCGCAAATTTTGCGCTGCGCTGCACGCCAGTACCCCGAAGGCGACGTGCAGCACTGGTGGCACGAACCGGGTGGTGCCGGTGTGCGAACGCACTTCTCCGACGACTTGCTGTGGCTGCCCTGGGCCTGCGCCCATTACGTCAACACCGTTGGCGATTTGGCGGCGCTCGACACCCCGGTGCCCTTCATCGAAGGTGCGCAAATTCCGCCCGGCGCGGAAGACATTTATGAAACGCCGCATATCAGCACGCAAACCGCCACGGTGTACGAACACGCCGCCCGCAGCCTGGACCGCAGCCTGGCGGTGGGCGTGCACGGGCTGCCGCTGATGGGCACTGGTGACTGGAACGACGGCATGAACCGCGTGGGTCACGCGGGCAAAGGCGAATCGGTGTGGTTGGCCTGGTTCCTATGCAAATTAGTGGCCGACTTTGCACCCATCGCCCGAGCGCGGGGCGAGACCGAACGCGCCGACACATGGCAACGCGCCGCCGAAGCTTGGAAGCAAGCACTGGAGGCACAAGCCTGGGACGGTGCTTGGTACAAACGCGCCTTCTTTGACGACGGCACACCGCTGGGTTCGTCGGCCAACAGCGAAGCGCGCATCGACCTGATTGCGCAGGCCTGGTCGGTGCTGTCCGGTGCCGCGCCGCCTGAGCGACAACAGGCCGCGATGCAATCGGCGCGCAGCCTGTTGATTGACGACCGCAGCGGCTTGCTGCACCTGTTGCAGCCTCCGCTTCACGCGGCAGTACCTTCCGCGGGCTACATCCAGGCCTACCCAAAAGGGGTGCGCGAAAACGGCGGCCAGTATTCACACGGCGCGGTGTGGGCGCTGATGGCGCAGGCGAAGTTGACTCTGGAAACTGCCAACCCCAGCACCGCCGAGCGCGACCTGCCGTATCGATATTTTACTTACCTCAGCCCGGCGCACCGCGCCGCCAATGCGCAGTGGGGAGCCGCCTACGAAATCGAGCCCTATGTAATGGCTGGTGACGTTTACGGACACGCACCGTATGAAGGCCAAGGTGGCTGGAGTTGGTACACCGGTGCCGCCGCGTGGATGCACCGCGCCGCGGTGGAGGCTATCTTCGGTTTGAAATTGGGGGCCACCGAGTTGACGCTCACACCCTGCCTGCCGTCGCATTGGAACGAAGCTGAAATCTCGCTTCAGCGCAACCGCAACGGCCTCACCCACACGATGCGCTTTGTGCTGTGTCGCGGCACCGCAGCTCAGTGGATCGCCGCCCACCCCGATTCCGCAGCGCAAACGCTGAAGGTCGGCCAGAGCTTGCGTTGGGCGGACTTGGCCGGCACCGATACGCACAGCACGCACTGCTTTGTGACGGAACTGGCGGTGTGAACGGCTTGCGCTGCGGAGTGCGCTGCGGCAACAACGCGGCGGCGTGCCCGCACGGCGCAATGTCCTACGCC
>JANPNT010000384.1:0-4383 GCA_031427655.1 Burkholderiales bacterium | reverse complement strand
GGCACGCGCAGGTCTTCGAGCCGCAAATCTCCGAACGCTTTATCAAGCCGTTGCAGCACCGGGCTGTCATCGCGCAGCGCAAAGTTGGCGTCGAAGCGGCACAGGCTGGGCCACAACATTTGCGGCAAGGCACGCCAGCGTCGTTTGCGGGTGATGTCGGCCGACCACAAGGTGGTGGCAATGCGCACCGCCTCTTCTGCCTTGTGGCCCGCCGCAATCAACGCACCGAACAGCGCGCCTGCGCTGCAGCCCACAATCAAATCGGGCATCAGCCCTTCGCGCACCAACACCTCGACCATGCCAAGTGCCGCGATGCTGCGCACCCCGCCACTGCCCAAGACGACGGCAAAGTTCGGTGGCTGGCTTTTGCCGTTTTGCTGAGTCATGCTTTGCTGTTGATTCATGCTTTGCTCTTGATTCATGTTTTGCTCCTGATTCATATTCCGCTCCTGTTGTGGGTGGGTGCGCGTTGCCGGACACGCCGCCCAGCCCACACGCCAAGCCGCGCGGACAACGCGGCGAGGCAGTGACGAAGTGACAGCGCTTGTTGTTTGCGCCGGGACACGGGCGCGAGCGGCTCGGCGGCCTCGCCGAGGCGAAGCTGCGCTTGCATCAAAGCGTCGTCTTCCCGGTCGGGCGTGCAGCACAGGCCGCAGTCGCGCATGAGTGCCAGCATGGGCAGGTTGCTGCTCAAAATTTCACCGTGCAACCACGTCAGCCCGGCGGCCTGCGCCGCATCGCGCAGTGCCTGCATGACCCAGCGACCCACGCCCAAACGCTGCCAGTGGTCGTCCACCACCAAAGCGAATTCGGCCCCTTGGGCGTCGGCGTCAATGCAAAAACGTGCTTCGGCAATGATTTGTTCTGCGCCGTGAGCCGCCGCGTTGTTGCTGCTGCTTCGCGCGGTGACCACCAACGCGACTTCCTTCTCGCAGTCCACACACGCCATGGCGTGCAGCGGGGCGCGGCTCAGGTTCACCGTGCCGTGGAAGCGGTTGCGTCGGCCCGCCGTCGACACGCGCGCCATCAGGTCGGCGATCAGCGTCTCGTCGTCCGGCACCACCGGGCGCAGTTGCAAGCGCGTACCGTCTGGCAATGTGCGCACCTTGACCGGCGCTGGCTGGCGTTCAGAAGCCGAGTGGGGCTGGCTGGAAGTGTGGTGATTCATGCGGGGCTCCTGGAAAGAGGTGCCGGTTCTGTGGCTCCCTCACCAGGTAGATCGCAAAGCCGCTCACAAAACTGCCAATCCCCCACCTTGGTGGCGTAACAAGTCAGCGCAAAGCTTGGCGAGCCTCGTTCGCATGCGTTGTCGCTTCGGCGTGCCACACGCTGTCGGGATGCGCCTCGGCCCAGCATCGCTCAGCCACTTCGAAACAAACCAAGGCTTCGGCCGCGTGGCCCGCCAGAAGGTGCAACCGGCCGCGCCCGAGCAGCGCGTCGGTCACCAGCACCGACGGCTCGACTTGGCTGAGCGCGTACTGCTGTTCCGCCAGCGCGAGTTGCGCTTCGGCTGCTGCGGCGTCGCCTTGGCCCAGCAGTCTCAAGCCCAGCTCGGTGTGGGCGTGCGCGCGGTCCTGCGCCAGCACGCTGCCCTTGACTTCCTCCGCATCGCAGCGGGCCACCGCCTCTTGCGCGGCGGCGATGGCCGCAGCCCAGCGCTTTTGCAGCCGCAAATTCAGCGCCCGCACGCGCGCCAGGCGCAGCCACTCCAGCGGCACTGCCGTGCGCATGCTGGCCTCGTGCGTGTCGATCAGGGCCTGCGCGCCCGCGGCGTCGCCGTTCCAAGCGCGTGCCAGTGCCCGCACCCGCTCGCGCCGCAAACGGGTGCTGGTGGCTTGGCCAGGAAGCCCTGTCCATAAGGCTTCCTCTGTGTTCAGTGCCGCTTCAACTTGTGCACTGCGCCGTGTGGGCAACAGGCAAAGGGACAGTCGCGCCTGGAACGCTGCCGTGTCCACCGTGGCGGTTTTGAACAAACGGGCATGCTGCGCTAACACCTCGCGCGAGAGCGCGACGGCCTCGGTGACGCGACCCAAACCGAGCAGCGTCACCGAATGTGCCGTCATGGCATTGACCACCCGCAGCGTGACTTCGCCGTCCAGCGCCCGTTGGTCAATCACCACCTGACGCGCCACCGCTTCGGCTTGCTGCGGGCGGCCTGTGCGCACCAGCGCGTCGGCGTACCAACGCTCCACGTTGGCCAACAGCGTGTGCGGTCGCAGGGCACCCACCGATTCGCGGGCGCGCTGCATCGCCGTCTCGGCGGCGTCCAGCGCTTGGGCGTACAGACCAAAGTGGTTGCATGTGTTCGACAGCAGACCGATGGTTTCCAAGGTTTCGGCGTGGGCAGGCCCAAGGTGCGCCTCGCCCACCTGAATGGCTTCGTGCAGTGGCGCGAAGCTGGCGGCTGCGTCCTGACGCTTGGCCATCAAATAAGAGGTTCGGCGCAGCGCGTCGACCAACATCTCAGCGTGCGCAGGCAGCAAGTTGCGCAGGTCACTTACCAGCGGGCCCGCCACGGCTTGCGCAGCGTCAAAGTCACCGACATGGTTGTAAGCCTCAAGCTGCAAGGAACGGGCTTGCAGCGTCAACGCGTGGTGTGAGCCGAAGGCCGCCTGTAGGCGCGGCAGGGCCGCATTGACGGCGCGAGCACCCAACTGACAGTCCCCAAGTTGGCTGCAACTGCGCGCAATCAACACGCCGAGTTCACCGGCCACGGCAGGGCTGGCGCTGAGCTCCGTCTCAACGCGGCCCATGGCCGATGTCAGCAAATCAATGGCAGTGACGACACCGCCCAAACCTTCACGCGGCTTGGCTTCGGTGAAGATGGACGCGACGAACTGCTTCACCGCTTCGGCGCGTTGCTGCGCGGCCCGGGCCAAGTTCGCCTGCTCGCGCGCCAGCTTGGCTTGCCAAAACGCCAGCAGCGTGCCGGCGGCCAGCGCCAGCAGCACAGCCACTTGGGCGTAAGCACCGCCCAGCAGCGCCAGCGCCACACCGGCCAGCACTGCGCACGCCGCTTTGTGGCGGCCGACAAACTTGCGCACCCGGTACACCGTCGAGTCGGCGCGCGCCAGCACCGGATGGCCGCTGCGGTGGCGCGCCAAGTCGTCGCGCATGGCGCTGACCGTGGGGTAGCGCTCGGCCATGTCGAGCTTCATCGCGCGCAAGATGATGGTGTCCAGGTCACCGCTCAAACGTCGGCGCAGGGCTGGGTCGCTCACGGTCAGGCTGGGCCGAACAGACACGGCGTCGCTGAGCAATGCCGTCGAAAGCGGTCGCGCGGCCGCGCTGGCGCGGCGCGGGCTTTGGCCGGGCAATTGGCCGCTCAGCAGCTCATAAAGCAAAACACCCAAGGCGTACACATCGGTGGCGGTGGTGACGGCTTCGCCGCGCAGTTGTTCGGGTGCCGCGTATTCGGGCGTCATGGCGCGGCCCCATTCGCGCGTCAAGTCGGTGGACGGCGACGCCGAACTGTCGCTGCCGCCACCGCCACCGACGCCGACATCCCCGGCGATGAGTTTGGCGATACCGAAATCCAACAGCTTCACCCCACCGTCGGGCGTGACCATGATGTTGCTGGGCTTGATGTCGCGGTGGATCACCAGGTGGCTGTGCGCATGCGCCACCGCTGCGAGCACGTCGCTGAAAAGTTCCAGCCGCTGATCCACGTTCAGGCCGCGTGCCTGGCAATGCCGGTCCAGCCGCTCGCCGCGCACCAGCTCAAGCACCAAATAGGGTTGACCTCCGTCGGTCAGGCCGGCGTCCAGCAGCCGGGCAATGTTCGGGTGGGTCAGGCGCGCCAAGATGCTGCCTTCGCGCGAAAAACGCTCCGCCCCGGCTTGGCCCAACAACGACAAATGCAACAGCTTGACGGCCACCGCGCCTTCAAAACGCCCGTCGTCGCGCCGCGCTCGCCACACCGTGCCGGTGCCGCCTTGCCCCAGCGGTGCTTCGAGAACGTAAGCGCCCAAGCGCTGGCCCGCGAGAGAAGGTGCTTCATGAAACGCGGTTTGCGCCAAAAAGCGCGCACCGCCTGGCGATTCAGGCCCCGCCAACAAGGCCGTCAATTCGTCGGCCAGCTCGGTGTCTTGCGCACGCAGCGCAGTCAACCGCTTCGCCCGGGCAGTGGGCGCCAAATCAAGCAGTTCATCAAGCTGCGGGCTCAGCACGGCCCAACGTTGGGGGTCGGGCACTTTCATGAGGGGGCGTGAATCCTGTTGCGCGAAGGCTGCATGCCTGTGAATCGAAATTCCGACCGCAAAGTCGCCACCTTCTTGAGCCTTCTTGTTTTTTCAGCCGGTGCTCAGCGCGCGGTACAGCAGCAGGCGCGCCTTTTCCCATTGGCGCTGCACGGTTCGTTCAGACACGCCTTGCAGCGTGGCG
>JANPNT010000383.1:0-2678 GCA_031427655.1 Burkholderiales bacterium | reverse complement strand
AGGGCCTGAGCGGCTACTGCCTCACCGTCAATCCTGGCACCGCCGGTGGTGCTTACGGCTTTGCAGGCATGGGGCCCTACAGCGGTGGCCAGGCCGAGTTTTTGCGGGTCCCGTACGGCGACTACAACTGCCTGGTCCTACCGCGTGGTTCAGAGGAAAAGGAAAGTGACTACGTGATGCTGTCGGACATCTTCCCGACCGGTTACCACGCCACCGAGCTGGCCGGCGTGCGACCTGGCGACAGCGTGGTCATCTACGGCGCCGGACCGGTCGGGCTGATGGCGGCGTGCTCGGCGGCGATCAAGGGCGCCAGCCAGGTCATGGTGGTCGACACCCACAAGGACCGTCTGAAACTTGCCGAGAAAGTGGGCGCGATCGCGATCGACGACACCGAAGGCGGCGGCGTCGAGCGGATCATGGAATTGACCGGCGGCAAGGGTGCGGACCGAGGCTGCGAGTGCGTGGGCTACCAGTGCTGCAACATGCACCGCGAAGAAGTGCCGACTCTGACCATGAACAACCTGGTTCAGACCGTCAAGGCCACCGGTCGGATCGGCGTCGTCGGCGTCTTCATTCCCGAGGATCCGAACGCGAAGGACAAACTTGCGAAGAAGGGCCAGATGGCCTTCGACTTCGGTAATTTCTGGATCAAAGGGCAAAGCATCGGGACGGGTCAGGCGAATGTCAAAGCCTACAACCGCCAGTTGAGCAAGCTGATCGAGCACGACAAGGTCAAGCCGTCTTGGATCGTGTCGCACGAATTGCCACTCGAGAGTGCGCCCGAAGCCTACGAGAAGTTCGACAAGCGCGAGAAGGGCTGGACCAAGGTCGTGCTGAAGCCGGGCAAGTAGTCCAGGCGCGACGTGCTCCCCGCGGCATCAACGTCCGCGGGGAGCGTCTGAATCGACAACGTGCCGAAGTGCTGGATACGCGACGAGGCACCAGCTTCATTCGCGACGGTGTTCGGCTGGGCAGCCAAATTTAAAGGTGATCGCCGTCGGCGACGTCAATGTCACTTTCTCGAAATCGGAACAGAACACAGAATTGGTTCCTACGCGAGGATCGCCACGGCTGACCGACGCGTGCACCCGCTCCTGTACCGACTGAAAGTCGAGCGCGGCCCTACCGGAACTGCGGACTGCGCTTCAAGAAGTGCCCTCTCTTGGCGACGCACTGCAATTTTCGAATGGCCCGCGCGAATGGGGCGCTGCGGCGCTTGGTGAGAACTCGTTTGGGCGGCGCGCAAATCATCGGGGTGCCGATGCGGCAGCCGCATTCGGAGGCGTGACGGGGCGGTGCGATACGGGGCGAACTGGCGCCGAGCGGCTTGGTAACGGCGATGGGGCCAGGGGGTGCGCGCATGTGCCGGCACATGGATCGCACACGCAGCGGAAGCGCCGAACGCGCGGTGGTCGACTACGCGCACAGCCGAACGCAGGCTGCGACCATCGGGTCCTACAAGCTGCGCCGCGTGTGGTTGTCGCACGAACACCAGCGTCGACACGGCGACGGTATGCCCAATGGCGGGCTTTGGCCCCCTGTGCCACTTGGCCCACGTGCGGCCTTCGTTCTGCGCCTTGGCGGTGGCTTCATTTACCAACCCGGCGTCGCAGGTTCAAAGCGTTGATGCGGACTTCAACATCAGCCAGGGCGGCGGCTCTTTCAACTTCGCCGCCACCGCGCCGATCCCTGAACCAGAAACCTACGCTCTGATCTTGGCCGGTTCGCTCGCAGAGCGCTTTATGGCGCGCCGTCGCCGCCTTTGAAGATGCGTTGAAAAGCTCCTGCACGGCTTGACGGCTGTGCACGAGTAAGCGGCCGGCCGCGCCACATTGACGAATGTTTGTTGTCGATGGTCAGTCTCAAGTTCACGTCCTCAATGGGTGAGACAAGACGGCCTCGGCCAGCCCTGTATGTGCGCTCCCCCTCAAGCAGGGGGCTATCGCATTTGAGTCTTTTCAGCTCTCATCCGAGTGCAATTTGTAAAAAATTGTCTTTCCATAACGTTTTAAACGGAGTTTCTGATGAAAAAAATTACCTTATCGATAATAACTGCAGCGCTTTTGATAGCCTCTGGCACAACGTTTGCAGGCCCTTACATTCTTGCAGGTACCGATGCGGATGATCACGGGAGTGCGACTGCGACTGCCAACTTGGACGGCTGGCTGTTTATGCAAAAAGCGCTTGAGAACATCGCGGCCTCCTCATCGCTGACCAACACCAACAAAGTAGTTTTGTCATTCGGGAGTGATGTCGGAAGCGAAGCGGGAATTGCCGCCAAATCGGCATTTAATTTCTCCGGTCTTGCCTCATCTGGTTGGACCTTTCAGCAAATCTCAGACATCACAATTGTTAATTTCGGTGCAAGCATCTCCACAGCAAGCATTTTAATGTTTGACTCCGGTGGCAATGTGAGCGGAGGCCTTAACACTGCTGAACAAACAGTCCTGACAAACAACGCTGCGGCAATCAACTCGTTTGTTGGCGGCGGCGGCGGCCTGTTCAGTCAGGCGAACAACTATGGATGGGTGTCGGCTTTGATACCAACTCTTAACTTCATGTCAGATGGTGGCTCCGGACTTGCTCTGTCCGCCTCTGGAAGTGCCACGTTTCCTGGGCTGACGAATGCAGACTTGAGCAGTGGCCCTTATCACGGTCACTTTACAAACGTTGGAGGG
>JANPNT010000382.1:0-1563 GCA_031427655.1 Burkholderiales bacterium | reverse complement strand
ATGCCGGCGGTGAGCGCGCTTCTCTTCAGCCACTCAAACAGATGGCGCCCGACGCCGCGGCGGCGATGGGAGGGCTGGACCGCCAGCAACGACAAATGCGCCGTTTCTTCGCCGAAGTTCATGATGACGAAGCCGACGATGTGCCTTGCTTCGCGGGCGACCAGGACCACGGTCTCCGGATCGCGGACCGACCGCAGGACGCGTGCCGCGGTCCAGGACCACCCCCGTCCGGTCTCGATCAGATCGCGAGACATGCGCGCGATGGCGAGCGCGTCGGCTTCCGTCGCCAGATCAAATGCGATGCTGCCTGCCGGGGAGCCGATCACGTCTGAAGTATCCTGGTTAGGTATGCCGAAGTCTAGCGCGTCAGGTGCGTCGATCCAAGTGATGGTCAGGGTCGCAGCGAGCTTGCCCTAGCGCAGCAAGTCCTTCACCTGAATGTCGTGATGACCAACCTTGACCGCCAGGAAAACTTCCCTTAGCAGCATCCACAACGATCCAATCAGCGCAATCATCGCCAGAATGAACAAGGTGCCGATCAGACGTGCGATATCAAAGGTGACGAACACGCCCAGGAACGCGCCAGCCACCAGCAGGCATACGAACAAGGCGCACACAATGGCCAGCACGATCGCGTGGTAGATGAGACTGATGCGGCGCCCCAGCAGCCCGAGTTCGTAGACATCTTCCCTGGAAGGCTCCGCTCCTTCGCTGGCGCACTTGCGCTGGCGGTCATCGAGGATTCGGCGGCGGTCGACGATGCGGCCGAGCCGGCTGTTCAGCGCGGAAAGGATGGTACCGATGGCGGTCAGCAGAAACACTGGCGCTACGGCAAGCTGAATAATCCGGGTGATGTCGGCTACGTTTTCCATTGAGAGGTTTTCCGGGCAGGCGATGCTTACAGCGGTTCAAACGCCAGGCTCTGCACCCGCACTGCGGCATCCTGCCAAAACTGCGGATCGAGGTCTTCCGGGAAATGCCGGTGCGAATACGCCAGGTTGATGCCCCGTGATGGATCTTTTGGATGCGGGCAGACCAGCGTCAGGGTTTCCACCCGCATGTTGACCGGCGAGCCGGTGCCCGCCGTGGTGGTTCGCTCCGCCATTTCAATACGCGAGACGGCGCAACTCTGGCCCTGGACGACCTGTTGACTGACTTCAAGCGTGAAGACCTTGTAGCGCCCCGGATCAAGCGCTTTACGCTGAAGGGCCTCCACATAACGCACAAGCTCGACTGATGAAGCGGCTGGCGGTAAATCGATGACGGTTGCTACGATGGTCAGGGCTTGCCCGGAAAAACGGCCTGCCCTGCCGAGTGCTGTCAAGGCCGGACTGCGCGTGGCGACAACCCATTCCTTTTCACCCGGCAGGACAAAGGAAAAACCCTGCATGGCGATTCTTGGCGGTTGTTTCGGTTGGGAAGCGCAGGCCGCGAGCAGTGCGCAGAGTATCCATCCAATCCATACCTGCGGTTTCATGTCGGGCGCGCCTCCGGTGCGGTGGTCGTTCAAGTATCGGGCATAGGCATGTGAGGGCGACTTAAGGCCGCCTCCGATGCCTGCCT
>JANPNT010000381.1:0-7362 GCA_031427655.1 Burkholderiales bacterium | reverse complement strand
CAAGTCGTCGGTGCCGTGCACCCAGGCTTGAAATTCGACCGCCAATGAACGGCCTGCCACCTGTTCAATGGCGCTGAGGATGTCGGCCTCGGTGATCGCGCCTTTGTCCGTTCTCTGGCCCATTCCCGCGCCGCTTTTTTGCCACAACAAACGCATCACCGCGTCGAGTGAACCTGCGCTGGACGCACGCAACGTCAAGTCCAGTGCCAAGGCCACCAGCGAGCCTTTGGTGTAGTAGCTGACCGTGGCGTTGGGCGTGTTTTCGTCGGCGCGGTAGTACTTGACCCAGGCATCGAAACTGCTCTGCGCCACGCTTTGAGTTTTACGTCCGGGTGTGGCCAGCACGCCGCTGACGGCTTTGCCCAGAAGGCTGAAATAGCGCGCTTCGTCGATCAAACCGGCGCGCAACAACAGCAGGTCGTCGTAGTAAGACGTGAAGCCTTCAAAGAACCACAAGAGTTCGGTGTAATTTTCTTGGGTGTAGTCGTAGGGCGCGAACTCAAGGGGCTTCAGGCGCTTGACGTTCCAGGTGTGGAAGTACTCATGGCTGATGAGGCCGAGCAAAGTCACGTAGCCGTCGGACAAAGGTGCGTCTTTGGTTGCTCCCGTTTGCGGTACTTCTTTTTGCGGAAGGTCGCGGCGCGCAGCAATCAGTGCGGTGCTGTCGCGGTGCTCCAGGCCGCCGTAGCCGTCTTCCACCGCGTTGAGCATGAAGACGTAGCGTTGGTGGGCGGGCTCGTTCTTGCCGTGCAGCTTGCCGTTCGCCTTGGCGTGCCAAAACTTGATTTCGGTTTCGCAAATTCGTTTGCAGTCGGCCAACAAACGCGCGCCGTCGAAGTCGGGCAAGGCTCCGGCCACGACGAATTCATGCGACACGCCGAGTGCCGTGAAATGGCCGCGCCAGAAGTCACCCAGCTCAAAGGGATGGTCGACCAGCGCATCGTAGTTTTCGGCTTGGTAAGTGCCGCGGCCTGCTGAATCAATCTTGACGGCGGGCATGGAAGTGGCGGCTTTCCAGCCTTTGGGCAGCGCGGGCAGAACCACTTGTTGGGTTCGATCTTCGCAGCCTTCGACGCGCAAAAACACGCCGGTGCCGTTGAAAAACCCGCGCTGTGCGTTCAAGAAAGCGGCGCGCACCGAAGTGTCGAACGCGTAGACCAGATAGGTCACGATCAGGGCCGACTTGCCAGCGCAGTCCGCCACCCAAGTGGCCTTGTCGAGCTGCAGCAAGGGCACCGCACGCTTGCCTTGGCTCGCGGTCATGCTCGACAGATGCCGCGCAAATTCGCGCACCAAGTAGCTGCCCGGTATCCACACCGCCATGCTCAAGCGCTGCTGCGCGGACGGTTGAGGAACCGTCAGCGTGACGCGAAACAAGTGGGCGTGCGCGTCTTCAATCGTGATGCGGTGCAGGATGACATCAGGGCGCATTTGTTTTGATTCCTTTCAACTTCCCGCCGCACCGATGAAGCAGCTCAAACTGGCCACCACGGTCAACCTGAACCGAAGCGTCAGCCAGGCACCGACAGCGCAGCGCGGATAGACCTTGCGGTCCACCAAGTAGCAAATCACCAAGGCCGCGCCTTGGATCACCAAGCCCGCATAGGCAGGCATGATGACGGCGACCCACGCCACCAAGGACGGCAGCACGCCCCACACAAACATGGAAGTCGGCACAGGCTGTTTTTGAGCTTGCAGCTGCATGCCCAGGCCCCAATGAATGCCGCCGAGGAAGGACAAAATTACGGCTGCGTAGGCCGACAGCGACTCGGCAACGTAGGCATGCGCATCCAAGCGCACGATCCAGATCAAGGCCGCTCCCAGCACAAACGGCAACAAGCCGCCGTAGCCCAATTTCAACGCAAAGGCATTCGGTTGAGTGAGCTCAATACTGCTCAAAAAAGCTCTCCGTTCAACAGCGCCGACACCGAACGGGATTGCTTTTTCACTTGCTCGTAAAACGTGCTGAAGGAGCGGCAGCTTTGCTGCGGGTTGACCAACAAGCGCGGCGCGGCGTTGACTTCAGCCACCGCTTCCAAGGCTGCTGCGTAGCCGGGGAAAGGCGCGGCGGTGCTGGTGGTTTGACCGTGCGCGCGCAGTGGCAGTGACTGGCGCAAGCTGCTCACGTCGCCGATGAAAACGCCGTCACACACCTGCTGCATGCGGCGCATGACCCAGCGCCAGCGCACCTCGCTCCAAGGCAAATCTGCATGCGCAGGCAAGTGCACCACGCCCAAACGCCACGCGCCCGACGCGTCGCTGCTGCTGCGTTCGCTGAGCGCCCAGGGGTGGATGAGCTCGATGCTGCGTTTGCCCCAGGGTTTGCCGGTGAGCGCGGTGGATGCAAATTCAGCGGGTGGCGCGGCCAGCAACGCCGGTTCTGTGACGCCCGCATGAACTCCCTTCTCGGCACCGACATCGCCTTGATTGCGCGCAATGTCTTCCAGCTCGTCGTAGCTTTGGTCCACCACGCTGCCCTTGGACACCCAGCTTTTGAAGTCACCCTTGGGTGCGTACTTGGCCACGTTGTCGGCATTGAACAAATACGGTTTGCTCGAGAACGTGCCCGCCACCCACTGCCAGCTCAGGTGGTTGCTGGGCACATCGCCGTCCAGCAAATGGCCGTACAGCCAATCGGCGCCTGCCCGCCAATGCACTTTGCGCAAATGCACCACATAGCTGGCAAGCCACATGCGCGCATGGTTGTGCAAATAGCCTGTGGCATAGAGCTGGCGCACGGCCGCGTCGATCACGTTGACGCCGGTGCGGCCTTCGCGAATGTCAGCAGGCAACTCGCGGGCATAAGTGCCTGCCCACACGCTGGTGGGCCGCATGTCGCGCAGCACTTTGTCGCCTTCGCGGCTGTACACGTGGTGAAAAAATTCGCGCCACGCAAACTCGAACATCAGCTTGTCTTCGAAGTTCAAGCGCTGGCGCTGCACCACCCGCGCCACCGCTTGGCGCATGCCCACCACGCCGTGGGTGAAGTAAGGCGACAGGCCGCTGACGGCACCGTCGAGCGCGTTGCGACTCAGCGCGTATTTGGCCGGATGCAGCGCGTCCACCCGGCGCAGCGCCTCAGCGTGCGTGGGCTCAAATTCTTGCAAGCGATCAGGAATGCCCGCGATCATCGGGGAGCAATCAGCGGCAAATGGACAAGCAGAAGGGCCAGCATCGAAAACTTTCAGAGTGAGCAGCCGGGCGATGGCTTGCGGCCTTCGAGTCTACTCAGTGCGATTCGCAGACCAGCGTCTGGGCTCTTCCTCATCTTTCCTCAAGCTCCCCGATTGCGCATCCAATCTGCCGTTCCAAAAAACGACTCGACCAAACGCGCTGCCAAGGCGGTGTCGACCGCCTGTTCCGTCATGGCCTGCGTCATGCACGCCATCCATTGATCGCGTTCTTTGATGCCGATGCTGTAGGGCATGTGGCGCGCTCTGAGCATGGGGTGGCCAAAGCGCTCGGTGTAGTGCTGCGGGCCGCCGAGCCAGCCGCACAAAAACCAAAAGAGTTTGTCGCGCGAACCGTCCAAGGCCGCAGGATGCAAGGCGCGCAACTCGACAAACCGAGGCTCTAAATCCATCAAGTCGTAGAAGCGGTCTACCAGGGCGCGAACAGGTGCTTCGCCGCCCATGCGGTCAAACGGCGTGTCTGGGGTTGGAACAGCAGCAGCCAGCGGATCAGGTTCAGAAATGTTCATGTCGACATTGTCGCCATCAACAATCACCCTCGGCGATCAGCTCATCAGCCTGTCAGCCACCACGCCGATGGCGATCGAGGCCGCCGTGCCCGGCATGACTTCCAACAGCAGTTGACGGCGCAACACGGCTTCGCGCACTGCGGGGTCAGAAGGCACATCGCCCAAAAACTCGAGCTTCAACGGCGTAATCGGGTCAATTAAATGGGGCGACACAAATTTATCCACCACCAGCTGCAGTTGGCGCCGTATCAGCTTGCCGTCACCCAAGCGCGTGACCTGGTTCACAACCAAACGAATGTTGCGCCGCTGCTGCTGCGAGGCCAGTACTTTGACGGTGGCGTAAGCGTCGGTCATCGACGTCGGTTCGGGCGTGGTGACCAGCAGCACTTCGTCGGCCAGCGACACGGCGAACAGCACCACGTCGGAAATACCGGCACCGGTGTCCAACAAAATTCGATCAAAACGCGGGGCCAAGCTTTCCACTGTGGCCAGCAACTGGTTGCGCAAATCGGGTGTTAGGCGCGAATACTCGACCATGCCCGAGCCTGCCAACACCACCGAAAAACCACCCGGCGCGGCGAGCACGGCGGCGTCCAAATCGGCCTTGCCGGTGAAGACATCGTGCAGGGTGATTTTGGGCG
The DNA here is from genome assembly GCA_031427655.1 of Burkholderiales bacterium. Taxonomy (GTDB): domain Bacteria; phylum Pseudomonadota; class Gammaproteobacteria; order Burkholderiales; family Burkholderiaceae_C; genus JANYJJ01. The sequence goes on along the minus strand of JANPNT010000381.1, from coordinate 3,021 downwards.
TGAGATTGAGCACCACGTCCAAATTGGCCAAGCCCAAGTCGGCGTCGAGCACCAACACACGCTCACCGCGCTGCGTCAGCGCCGCCGCCAAATTGGCCGACACAAAGGTTTTGCCCACGCCGCCCTTGCCGCTGGTGACGGCGGTGATCCGCGCCCTTTTTCCAGAGACGCTCGCGTCAGACTTTTTGTCAGCCGATGTCATTCGAAAAGGTCCTGAAACTGGGAAGTGCCAAACAACATACCTTTTTCTTCAGCACTGACTTGGGAGATGGCGGGCTGCTCTAAACAAGCGCGGTTGCGGCCGCCGGTTTTGGCGAGGTAAAGCTGGCGGTCGGCGCGTTCCACCCACAGCGCGGCCGACGAGCGCACCCACTGCGGCGCAAACGCACCGCCCAAACTGATGGTCACCAACACCTCCACACCGAGCGAAACGGTGACGGGTCGCTGCTCGACCTTGCGGCGTATGCGCTCCGCCACGGCTTGACCGAAAGCCGCGGGGCAGTTGGGCAAGATGATGGCGAATTCTTCGCCGCCGAAACGGGCCACGGTGTCCATCGGGCGCACGCAGTCCAGCAGCGCCTGCGCCACCGCTTTGAGCACTTGGTCACCCGCTGGGTGGCCGTGGGTGTCGTTGACCTTTTTGAAGTGATCCACATCGACCATCAGCACCAAGGCGGGCTCACCGGCGCGGGCTACGCGGTCAATTTCGCGGGCCAAGGTCAGTTCAAACTGACGCCGGTTGGCCAAACCAGTCAGCGCGTCGCGGCTGGAAAGTTCGCACAAACCGTCAATCACCGCCTGCAGCCACAGCGCAGAGCCAGCAATCAAGCCCTCAGGCAACTCATGGCCTGCCAACTGAAGCAGCTGCAAGGCAGCACTCAGCTGCAGGGTTGGGTCGGGCGCAGCAACAACAGCACTGGCAGTGGAATGGAGCATCGCGGTGTGGCTGCGGTTGAAAGTTGAGGTGATTTGACCGGGTCGAACTGCAAGTGCGGCCGAGTTTAGGGTCGAAGTTGTTGTCGCCAAGTCAAAAAGCGATGCCCCTTTGCCCCGCAGTTACGACGAAGGCGAGCGCGTCACAACGCTTGCGCGACGAGGTGCGCGCCTCAAGGAATCCCAAAGCGGATCGATAACCAAGCTTGGAGCGGCGCCGTCGCGCCCGGAGTTGACATAAGCTTTGCCCTTCGTCGCGAGAACCTTGCACCATCCGCTGCGACGCTTCGGCCCGCGTTGGGCAGCCCCGTGGCCGTCGCCCACTCTGAATTTAGCTTTGGCGCTGCTGACTACGACCGCATTCGGCGCCTGATCTACGAGCATGCCGGCATTTCCCTGAGCGAGAGCAAACAAGCCATGGTGTACAGCCGCTTGACGCGCCTGCTGCGCGACACCGGACACAGCTCCTTCAACGACTACTTGGCGTGGCTGCAAAGCGAACGCCCGAACTCCAACCCTGCCGACAACCGGTGGCAGAGTTTTGTGAATGCCCTGACCACCAACCTGACCGCCTTCTTTCGCGAAGACCATCACTTCATTGAGTTGGCCAGCGATCTGGCTGCGTACGTATCGCGTGATGGCCGCAAACCGCTGCGAATTTGGTGCAACGCTGCCTCCACGGGCGAAGAGCCTTATTCCATTGCGATGACGGTGTCTGAGGCGCTGGGTGAGAACGCAGCGATGAGCCTGCTGGCCACAGACATAGACACCAGTGTCTTGGCGACTGCTCAGCGCGGCGTCTACCACCAGGATGCGCGCGGACTGTCGCCGCAGCGCCTGCACCGCCACTTTTTAAAAGGCAAAGGCGACAACGCGTCGCTCATCCGCATCAAACCCGAACTGGCACGTGGTGTTGAATTTCGTCCGCACAACCTCATTCATTCGCCGTGGAACTTGGGCGAGCCGTTTGACATTGTTTTTTGCCGCAACGTGATGATCTATTTCGACACCGCCACACAGCGCGGCGTGTTGGAGCGCATGCACAAAGTGATGAGGCCGGGCGCTTTGCTTTACGTCGGTCACTCTGAAAGCTTCAACAACGCCAAGCACCTGTTCCAGTTGCGCGGAAAAACCATCTACGAGCGCGTTTGATCGCCACACCTGCAACTCTCGAGCGCCCGATGTTTGCCTCCTCTTCTCTGCCGTCCCGAACATTGACTGCGCCCCATAGCGCAGACGCCCGCAACACGCATGGCACACGTTTGCACGCGTTGAAAAATCAGATTCGTCAGCCGGGCGAAGCTTCATTTTTTTACTACAACACCCACTTTGCTTGTGACGCGGTGAAGGTGTTGCCAGGCGAGTACTTTGTGCATCACGAAGACATGCTGCTGCTCACCACGCTGGGCTCGTGCATCGCTGTGTGTTTGTGGGATCGCAACGCGCGTGCGGGCGGCTTGAACCACTTCATGCTGCCCGACAGTTCGGCCGAGTCGGGTCGTTACGGGCCTTACGCGATGGAAATACTGATCAACGCCTTGATGAAACAGGGGGCGCAGCGCATGACCTTGGAGGCGAAGGTGTTTGGCGGTGCGCACGTGCTGAACTCCGTGGCATCCGACAGCATGCGGGTGGGTCATCGCAACACCCAGTTCGCGCTCAGCTACCTCGCCACAGAACGAATTCCGGTGGTGGTCAAAGACGTAGAAGGCGAGTGCCCGCGCACGGTTTGTTTTTTGCCGCACAGCGGCAAAGCCATGCTCAAACGCTTGACCAGCAGCAGCGCCTTGGCCCTGGAAGCGCAAGCCCGTGAAGACGCCCTGCGCAGACTTGCAAAACGCTCAGAGGCCGGCTTCGACGCCGGTTCTGTCGACTTGTTCTGAGACTTTTCATCGAACGCCTTTCATGCACACGCCCACCAAAAAAACGAGTGTTCTGGTCATCGACGACTCTGCCCTCGTGCGCGGCCTGCTCACCGCCATCATCAACACGCAACCCGACATGCACTGCGTGGGTGCCGCCGGTGACCCCCTCATTGCGCGCGAGATGATTCGCAACCTCAACCCCGATGTGCTCACGCTGGACATT
>JANPNT010000380.1:0-2581 GCA_031427655.1 Burkholderiales bacterium | reverse complement strand
GGTGTTCATCGCGGGTTCATCGCTTTCATGGTTAAGTTGTTGGTACGAATCAAGCCACCGCCCCAAACAATGCGCCTGCGCCTGCCGTCACAACCATTGCCAAGGCACCCCAAAACGCGACGCGCCAAGTGCCTGCCCAGACGGGTGCACCGCCTACTTTTGCCGACAGCGCGCCCAAGCCGGCCAGAAATACCAACGCCGAAATTGACACCCACACAATCAGTTGCCCGGGCTGCGCTGTGGCCACGACGATGATGGGCAATGCAGCGCCCACCGCGAAGCTGGCGGCTGAGGCCAGCGCCGCTTGCGTGGGGCGCGCGGCGGTGCTGGTGGACAAGCCGAGTTCGTCGCGCGAGTGCGCGCCAATGGCGTCGTGCGCCATCAGTTGGCCGGCCACTTGATGGGCCAAGCTCGGGTTGAGGCCACGACTTTCGTAGATGGCTGCGAGCTCACGCTGCTCAGCTTGCGGGTCGGCCTTCAGCTCGGCACGTTCCCGCGCGAGGTCGGCGTTCTCTGTGTCCTTTTGCGAATGCACCGACACAAATTCACCGGCTGCCATCGACATCGCTCCAGCGATGAGGCCCGACACGCTGGTCAGCAAAATGGTGCGGTGGTCGACCCCCGCAGCTGCCACGCCCAGCACCAGGCTGGCGGTAGACACGATGCCGTCGTTCGCGCCGAGCACGGCTGCCCGCAGCCAGCCAACGCGGTCAGTGCGGTGAAGCTCCATGTGACGCCTGAGGTGGCGATTCACGGCGAGCGTGGCGCGAGGGCTTGGGTTTGCGGCCACCGCTGACTTCAGCGTGGGTGCAGCTGAGCGGGTGCGCGTTTGCAACGCATGCTCAGTGCGAGACAAACGAACATCGATTGGCGCTCAGCAGCAAATCACGGGTCACGCCGCCCAGCACCCACTCACGCAATCGGCTGTGGCCGTAAGCACCCGCCACGATCAAGTCGGCACCCGCGTCTTGACTCAGCGAATGCAGCGCAGCCGCATCGTTGCCATCGGAAACATGCGCGTTGCCATGGGCGTTGATGTGGTGCCGCTTGAGCCAGTGAACCACGTCGGCCACGCGTTTGTGCGCTGTAGCCAACTCCGTCTCATCCGCAATTTCCACCACGCTCACCGCTTCTGCTTGCCTAAGCAAGGGCAGCGCATCGGCAATGGCGCGGCGGGCTTCACGGGTGTCTTTCCAGGCCACCAACACATGGCTCAGTTGCAGGTGGTGGCCTGCGGTGCTGGCGCTGGGCACCGTCAACACGGGCCGCCCGGCCTGCATGATCAGATCGCCCGTGTTCACAGAGCGCGATGAATCAAAAAGGTCGCCGTGGGCCACGCCAGTGACGATCAAATCGGCGCTGCGCGCTTCAGCCACCAAGTAGTCGGCGAGGACCGCGTAGGTGCGGGCCGACCGCCACTCGATGGTGTGGGCGCTGTGGTGCAAAGCGGCACGAAATTCGGCCTCGGCGGCTTGCAACTCTTTGGCCAAGTTGATTTCATCGCGCTCATAAAAATCACCGGCCACATAGCCGTCGCCGTAGACCAATTGCAAGGGCTGGCGCGCTGCAATGCCGATCACGCTGGCTTTGAAGCGCCGCGCAAGCTCGCCGGTAATTTGCAGCAACCTCGTGTTCGGTGTGCCAAGTTCCAGATGAACCATCAGGGTGGCGAAGGTCATGGTTTTTTTCCTCGGAAAGGCGGTGAAATGCACGGCGCGGAACGAACCCTACCGACTCTTCAGCTTGCTTGCCGACGAGGGCGGCGTCTGTGCGCTCGCGCACGCACCCGCCCCCACCCGCATGCAACCGCACCGATGCACCATGTACACATCGGACCAGAGATGTGGGCGGCAGAAGGAACGTCGGCTGCAAGACGCCTTCTGCCCACACTCCTGGCCGTGGCCAACGAACGGCGCATCGTCTGACACCGCAAAGTGGCGTTGACCGAGATGCGAGCGACTCGTCCCGGGCTAGGGTGATTTTGTGCAGTTCCAATGCACAGCACCGCAGGCATGAACATGGTCATCACCTCTCACAGCGCGCGCATCACTGGCCCGGTTCCGTACATGGCAACCGACGGCAGCGTCAGCAACATCCCACTCGGGGCTTGCCTGGTTGAGCAAGTAGACGGCAGGTCGGTGGACATCGTTTGGGGCGAGCGCGGGCAAATCAGCGCGGCGCTGCCGCTGGACGAAGTCGAAGCCGCCGAAGGCAACGGCTATCTCATCTTGTTGGACTGAGGCCGCACATGAACACGCTGGTCACTTCGGGCGATGCGCGCCCCAGGTTCGACCTCGACCACAAAAGAACAGGCACAGCCACAGGCGCAAGCACTGGCACCGGCTTTCAACCTGAACGCCGCCGCGTCCCGCGTGGTGGCCCTTTTCGCAACGCACTGCTCGCTGCCTTGCCAGCGCAAGATTACGTGCGCTGGTTGCCATGTTTGAAGCTGGTGGAAATGCCGTTGGGGCGGGTGCTGCAAGAGTCGGGAGCTGAGCTGACCCAGGTGTACTTTCCGATCACGGCCGTGGTGTCAATTTTGTACATCACCGAGAACGGCTCATCCACCGAAGTTGCCGTG
>JANPNT010000379.1:0-4857 GCA_031427655.1 Burkholderiales bacterium | reverse complement strand
GCGGGTGCAGTTGCGCGAGATCACTGTCATCAAGACCGACGGCCGCCGCGTCCCGTTCGACCGCGAGAAGCTCGCGCGCTCAATACGCGTCGCGCTCCGCAAGCGTCCGGTGGAGGAAGACCGGATCGAGCGGCTTGTAATGGAACTGAGAAAGGCTATTCCAGAGGAGTCACAGGCCGATGCCACACCAGTCCCAAGGATGTCACCACCTGTGCCGAAAGCAAGGCTGACGCCGTCGCGCCGCTGAGTCCTGATCCGATCTGGTGGGCTACCGCACCCAGTGCCGGCCCGAACAGGAAACCAAGCAGCGACATTGCGCCCAACCATGCAAACCGCTGCGCACGTTTTTCCTTCGGTGTGTGTTCGGCCACGAGCGCTGCCACGACAGGAACCACCGCGGCAACAAAGAAGCCAGTGGTGCCACGCAGCGCATAGATTGGCCACAAGCCAGCCATTTGCGGAAGCAGTAAAAGCAACAGGCTCGCAACGTAGCCGACCATCCCGGTGACGAGAATTCGGCCCCGCCCAAGTCGGTCTGACGCAAGCCCCCACAGCGGTGCGCCCAGCAGCACACCGGCCGCATACACACCGCTGAGAAAGCCCACATGCCGGCCAACTTCGGCGGCACTCACACCGGGCATCGTCGCGTTCAACCACGCGGGCAACACTGGCAACAGCGCCCCGTAGCCGGACGAGACGATGAAGATCGAGCCCGCCAGCCACGCCAGTTGCACCGGCCGCAGTCCGGCGGTGTCAGCTGCCTTTCCAGGCACGCCGGATGCGCTGGCTTGTGTCACGTCTGGCGGCTTTGCACACCAAACGGCACAGCCGTTGCCACACCCCCGGTCACACCCCCGGTCACACCCTCAGTCACCCCCCAGAGGCGAGCGAAAAAGTTGTGGATGGGCACGAACACCAGCCCAACGTAGGCTCCATACAGGAAGCTTTCAACCAGCCCCAGGCAGAAGCCCCAGAAGGTCAACCACTTGAACGCCGGCAACACCATCTCCAGAAACGGCGCCATGTGCAAGCCCGGCGGCACCACCAGGCCGTAGACGACGCAGAGCACAAAGCTTGCGGCGGTGAAGGTTCCCAGCGACCAGCTCACGACTTTGATATTCAGCATGTCTTTGCTCCTTTGATTTGCGTTGGCGTCGGTCAAGTCGACGCGGATGTTTGCTTCGATCAGCTGTCAAACACGGATGGCTTCAGGTGTCAGTGCTGATGACCGTCCGATCTCGTTTTCGCGACTGCGCGCTGGGCCTCGTCGTTCTCCTTCACATCCTCGCTTCGTCGACGGCCGCCTCTGCCGTGACCGCCATGCCCACGGTGACCGAACATGTGCATCGCGACAAAGGCGATGAAGGTCAGGATCCAGAACCAGTTTTCGGTGAACCAGGTCATGACGCTTCTCCTGCAGGCTTGCCTATCGCTGCCTCTGAGCCCTGAGCTTTGACGTTCTCGTGCAGGTCGATGCGCGTTGGGTTGCTTGCCTCGAGAATCGCCTTGGACCTTGCCATCTCATCTGCGGAGCCGTGCGCCACCACCAGAAATCCATCAGTCTTCACGGTTTGCTCATACTCAATCACGCTGTCCTTCGGAATGCCGATGCTGTACAGCGCAGCGCCCAGCGCGCTCAGGCCACCGACCAAGATCGCGCCCTCTACTGCGGCGACCACCATGGCGGCCAAGTGGCCGAGCACCATGACCGGACCGACCATCGGGATGGTCAAAAAGATTCCGCCGAAGAACAAGCTCCAAAGGCCGCCCCAGAACGCACCGTTCTTGCCCCAGAACTTGATTCGGTCGCCGATGTTGTAGAAGCCGACCACCTTTTCTTCTGAGTGAAAACCTTGCCCGACGATGCTGAAATGCGTCATGTCGAACCCGCCGTTGGCAAGTTTTCGAACCGCTTCTTCAGCGTCCTGGTGGCGCGTGAAGATGGCGACGACGGCGTTTTGCTGGGCTGATGACTGTTCCATGATGTGTTCCTTGGTTGAAAAATTGATTGCCTTGAATTGGCGTTGATCGCCGTGTTTTGACTGGCCTCACAAAACCACCGGCCTGTCAGGCAGCTCATTCCCGTCGTGACCGACTGCGGGGAAGTGCCTCACCAGGTGCTGCGTGACGGCCCGGACACCATTCAGCACCCCGCCCTCAAAGTCGGATTGCCGGAATGCCGCTTCCATCTGTTTGCACACTGCGCTCCACTCATGCCCATCGACCCTGGCGTTGATACCTCGGTCGGCCACGATCTCTACCGCCCGCTCGGCCAGCAGCAGGTAGATCAGCACGCCGGTGTTGTGGCGCGTGTCCCAAACGCGTAACTGCGCGAACAGGTCGAGCGCTCGGTCTCGCGCTGACTGCCCTTTGAACAAAGGCGCGCCATCGAGTGCGCCCTCCACCGCGAAGCGAATCTCGCCCACGTGTGAGCTTTCGCTGGCCTGGATGGCGTGTTCGATCTTGTCCAGCGTGATGCGCGGGAAAGCTCTCCTCACTTGAGCGTCCGTCGTTAGCAGGTGCCGCACGATGCGTTTGATGTCCATGATCACCACCTGCCCGACGCGCCGCCGCCGCCGAAGCCGCCGCCGCCACCGCTGAAGCCGCCCCCACCACCGCCCAGGCCGCCACCACCTCGGCCGCCGCCGTAGAAGCCGCCCAGCCCACGGCCCAACATGCCGCCGCCTAACAAGGTGAGCAACATGGCGATCACGCCCGCGACAGCCGCCATCGAGACGGCACCGACGACGAACCACGCCACAGCCGCGACCACCCCGCCCGTGACCAACGAGCCACCCACTTTGCCCAGCACCGCCCTGAGCACCCCGCCCACCGCCAACGCCACGATGAACAGCATCGGCGCGTACTGCTGAACATTGCCGATGCCTTGCGGCACGCGTGCGGTGGGCGCGGGCAAAGGTTCCCCATCGATGACGCGGACGACTTGATCGACACCGGCCGTAATGCCGCCGTAGAAATCGCCACCCTTGAAGCGCGGCAGGATGGTCTCGTTGATGATGCGTTTGCTGGTCAGGTCGGTCAGCGAGCCTTCCAGGCCGTAGCCCACTTCGATGCGAAGCGCGCGGTCGTTTTTGGCGATGACCAAAATCGCGCCATCGTCCACCTTCTTGCGGCCCAGCTTCCACTGCTCGGCCACGCGCAGCGCGTAGGCTTCAACCTCTTCCGGCGCGGTGCTGGCGACCATCAGCACTGCAAGCTGGCTGCCCTTGCGAGCCTCAAAAGCCGTCAGTGTTTGTTCCAGCACGGCCTTCTGGTCTGTTGTCAACGTGCCGGTCTGGTCGGTCACGTGGCCGGTCAATGGCGGCACCGCAATCTGCGCTGCAAGCTGCGGGGACGCAAAGGCAAGCCAGCCCAGTGTGAAGGCCAGCAGCAATGCCCTGACCGCGCGGCTGACGGCAACTGCGGTCATTTGGTTGCCGCCGATCCAGCACCAGTGGGTTTGGCGGGCGCCGCATCAAATACAACGCCAGGCGGCTTGGAAATTTCCTTCTCGTTTTCAACCGTGAAGTTGGGCTTTTCTTTGTAGCCGAACACCATCGCCGTCAGGTTGGACGGAAACGACCGCACTGTCACGTTGTAGGCCTGCACCGTCGCGATGTAGCGGTTGCGCGCCACTGAAATGCGGTTCTCGGTGCCTTCCAGCTGCGCCGACAAGTCTCGAAAGCCCTGGTTGGCGCGCAGGTTCGGGTACTGCTCAGACACCACCATCAACCGCGACAGCGCACCGGTCAATTGGCCCTGTGCCTGCTGAAATTTCTGGAATGCCGCCGGGTCGTTGATCAGCTCCGGCGTGGCTTGGATCGAGGTTGCCTTGGCGCGCGCCTCAATGACTTGGGTCAATGTGTCTTGCTCAAACTTAGCCTCGCCTTTGACGGTGCTGACGAGGTTTGGAACCAAATCGGCCCGGCGTTGGTACTGGTTGATCACTTCCGCCCAACCCGCCTTGACCTGCTCGTCGGTGGTTTGAAAAGTGTTGTAGCCGCAGCCGCTGAGGCTCAAGACCCAGGCCGCTGTCAGGAATGTGAATAGTTTGCGCATGTTGTGTTCTCCAAAAGTTGAGTTGTGGTTAGTTGGAAGCTGGTGTTGAGGGTCGATTCGAAGTGCGCTCTGACCCGATGCCCTCGCCATGCAACTGCGCAAAGTGCAAATAGATCACCGTGCTCAAAAGCGCCGCAAAAAGACACCACACCGAGATGAACCACTGCGCGTAAAAGTAGTACGCCGCGCCGAACGCCAGCAGTGCCAAAGCGCCGAACGCCTTGACCATTCGGTGCGTGGAAAAAAGCGGGCTGGTGGTGGTTGAGAGCAGATAAACCGTCATCGTCAAGGCGGCGTAAAAATGTGGCGAGTCGTATTCGACGTGCTGGCCGGTTGGCCTTGAAACCACCCCAAACAACACCAACACGAAGAGCAGGTAGGCGGCCACCGCGACGCCAGCGGCGGCGAACACGACCAGGAAGTACCGACGCCGCCCCGGCGGCTCGATCCACCACACAGCCAGCGGCACGTAAGCCGGCCACAGCACGTGCGAGAAGAAGGAATACACATGCGTCATGACCGGGTTGAGCGCCGGTGCCTCGTGGCGAAAGGTCAGCCAGATCACACCTTCGCTCAGCTGTTGAAGTGCGAACAAGAGTGGGATGGCCGCGAACGGCAACGCGCTTCGCTGCTGCGTGGCGAGTGCCGCTCTCAGCGTCAGCGTGCCGATCCCGAGCAGCAGCGCGCCTGCGGAGAAACTTGCTGTGGCGGAGAAGCACATTCAGTGGGCCCGCGTCATGGTGTGGGCGTCGTCGACGCACAGGTCAGCCCGCGACAACGGAAGCGGCCATTCACCGC
>JANPNT010000378.1:0-2179 GCA_031427655.1 Burkholderiales bacterium | reverse complement strand
CGCGGTGCCGCTCGCTCATGTACAAAAAGCGCGGGTCGGGGGCGATGGAGAAGGGCTCGCGTTTGAGCCCGAAGTAAGCGGTGTACACGGATCAGTGAAGGATGCGCAGCAAGCGCATCAAGCAGGCTTGGGGGATGGATTACTTGGTGATGACTTTTTTGGTCATCACTTATTTGGTTATGAGCAGGGCAGGCGCAAACATCTCGGTGGACGTCGATTGTTTGCCCGCGAAGCTGTTCTCAATTTGCAGGGTGACCAGCTCGGCCATGCCGCGAAAATTTTGCTGCATCGAAGCAATCAACGGCGAGCCGCGCTTGATCAAGTCCACCGCCTGGCTGGTGCCGTCAATGCCGGTGACCACGATCTCATTGCGCCCCGCCGCTTGAATGGCCTGCGTGGCACCGATGGCGGGCTCGTCCCAGGCGGCCCACACGGCTGTGATGGAGCCTTTGTTGGGATTGGCCGTGAGGATACTTTCCATTTGCTTGCGCGCGTTTTCTATCGGGCCGGGCACTTGCACATGCAGCTCGCTCAAGACCTTGATGTTGGGCAAGGTTTTCAGCATGCCGTCCAAAGCGATGGAGCGCTTCAACACACCCGGGTGCGGCCGGTGGGTGAACACCACGATCGAGCCCTTGTTGTTGATGGTTTTGAAGAGCTGCTGGCTGATGGAAGTGCCCATGGCGGCGTTGTCGCTGGTGGCGTTCATCACCATGCCGGGGATGTAGCCGGAGTCGCAGCCGAACACCGGAATGCCTTTGGCGGCAGCGGCGGCAATTTGGGTTTTCACTTGATTCGGGTCGGCGCTGACGATGACGATGGCGTCGGTCTTGGCGGCCACTGCGTCTTCCATGCGGCTGGCCATCAGGCCGAAGTCGCCTTTGGTGTCAATGATGTTGGCTTTCCAGCCCTTCTTGGCCACCATTTCGCTCAGCGTTTTCAGCATCTCGTTGGTGGTCACCGATTGCTGATACGGCGTGATGAGGGTGATGGTTTTGCCGGCCTGCGCCACGGCGGCACCGCTGAGGCCCAGCGCCAAAACCGCGCTGACAACGGCGCAAACGCGTTTCACAAACACGCGACGGCTGGCTTGGGTGGACTGCTTGGTCATCATGACTCCTGGATGGGCTGGGTGGAAGGCTGAACAAAAAATGTCCAGGCATTGTGGGGCTCAGGCGGGGCCCGACATCACGGTAGAAACCGCCGCTTGCAGGGCACGCCAACGCACTGATTTTGCTTGCATGTTCAGGGCCGCTTGCGCGTTGGGCAGCACGCTGTGTTCGGCGCTGTGGGCCTTGTCTTGCTGACGCTGGCGCACAAAATCTTCAGGCGATGCGCTCCAACCCAGCGCCGCCGCAGCGGTGGCGGCGGCACCCAAACAAGGCAACAAATCGGCGTCTGCCGCGATGCGCAGCGGCGCGTCGAAGGTGTTGGCCAAAATTTGCATCCACGCCGCACTGCGCGTGGCCCCGCCAACGACAACGAGCTCACGGCCAGGGCCAGAGCCACAGACTGCGTCGGCTTGCAGCAAGTCGAACGCCCAGCGCAGCGACAGCGATACGCCTTCCAACGCCGCCCGCATCATTTGCGGTCGGCTGGTGTGCATTGCCAAGCCGACCAATGCGCCCTGCCCCGCAGCGCTGTTCACCGGCAAACGCTCGCCGTTCAAATACGGCAAGAACAGCAAGTTCGCATCGAAGGGCGCGCTGGCCACGGCTTGCTCAAACTCCGCATAACGCTGCGCCTGGCTGAGGTGGTCTGCATCGTTCAGCCAATCGAGAGCCCAGCGGTGTACCGCACCCGCGTTAGAGATGGGGCCGATCAAAATACGGCGACGCGCTGCGCCACCCAGGGTCGGCAAGTAAGGCAGCACAAACAGCGGCGCGCCCAGCGAGTTGAAGCGGTCGGAGAGGGTGTCGAAAGGTCTAGTAACAAGCCGCGCCACCCAGCCCGACGTGCCCAAGTAGGCGTAGCACTGCGACGCGTCGCTCACGCCCGCGCCCAGGGTGGTGGCGGCTGCGTCACCGAAGCCGCACAGCACGGGGCAGCCTGCATGCAAGCCGGTGAGTGCGGCGGCTTGAGGGCTGACCGCACCAACACGCGCGTGCGCGGTCAGCAACTCGGGCAACACCGGTTTGAGGCCCAATGCAATGAGCCAGTCGTGGCTCCATGTTTCGCG
>JANPNT010000377.1:0-1758 GCA_031427655.1 Burkholderiales bacterium | reverse complement strand
ATCGACGGCTCGGGCACGGTGCTGGAAAGCTCGCACCCGAATTGGAAGGCCGGTGACGCCTTCATCCACAACGGTTGGGGCGTCGGCGAAACACGCTGGGGCTGCATGGCGCAGAAGGCGCGGCTCAAGGGCGAATGGTTGGTGAAACGGCCTGCGGCGTTCACCAGCCGACAGGCTATGGCCATCGGCACGGCGGGCTACACCGCCATGCTGTGCGTGATGGCGCTGGAGCGTCACGGTGTGCTGCCAGGCAGCGGCGATGTGTTGGTGACCGGTGCCACGGGCGGTGTGGGCAGCGTGGCAACGGCCTTGTTGGCCAAGCTTGGCTACCGCGTGACGGCCGCCACCGGCAAATTGAATGAAGTCAACTACCTGAAGGCCTTGGGTGCCACCGACGTCATCGACCGCGCCGAGCTGTCTGCAGCGGGCAAGCCCTTGCAAAAAGAGCGTTGGGCGGGCGTGGTCGATGCGGTGGGCAGCCACACCTTGGTGAACGCCCTGGCGCAAACCCGCTACGGCTGCGTGGTGGCAGCGTGCGGCTTGGCGCAAGGCTTTGATTTGCCCGCCACCGTCATGCCCTTCATCTTGCGCAGCGTGACGCTGGCAGGCATTGACAGCGTGATGGCGCCGTTGGCCTTGCGTCAACAAGCCTGGGACAGGTTGGCGCGTGATCTGGATTTGGCCAAGTTAGAAACCATGGTCGATGAAGTCACGCTCGACGGTGCCATCGCCAAAGCGCATGCGCTGATGAACGGCGAGGTGCGCGGCCGCGTGGTCGTGTCGATCTGAGTCAAATCAAACGAACCCGCCATGACCTCAATTGCTTACGCCGATTTCTACCGCCGCTCCATCGACGAGCCCGACGCCTTTTGGTCTGAGCAAGCCCGACTCATCGACTGGCAGCGTCCGTTCGACACCGTTTGCGACAACACCAACCCGCCGTTCAGCCGCTGGTTTGTGGGTGGCACCACCAACCTGTGCCACAACGCAGTAGACCGTCACCTGCTCACCAGGCCCGATCAAAACGCATTGATTTGCGTGTCGACCGAAACCAACGAAGAGCGCACCTACAGCTTCCGCGAACTGCACGCCGAGGTGCAGTGCATGGCGGCAGTGCTGCTCAGCCTGGGCGTGAAGCAAGGCGACCGTGTGCTCATTTACATGCCCATGATTGCGCAGGCCGCGTTTGCCATGCTGGCCTGTGCGCGCATTGGCGCGGTGCACAGCGTGGTGTTCGGCGGCTTTGCCAGCGGCAGCCTGGCCAGCCGCATCGACAATGCGCAGCCCACCGTCATCGTCAGTGCCGACGCCGGAAGCCGCAGCGGCAAGGTCATGCCCTACAAGCCGCTGTTGGACGAGGCCATCAAGCTGGCCGCACACAAACCTGCAGCGGTGCTGATGGTCAATCGCGGCTTGGCTGCCATGGACATGCAGGCCGGTCGCGACCACAGCTACGAGGCGCTGCGCAGCAGTCACCTGACCACTGTGGTGCCCTGCGTATGGCTTGACTCCGCCGCCATCAGCTACACGCTGTACACCAGCGGCACCACCGGTTTGCCCAAAGGCGTGCAGCGCGACACCGGCGGCTATGCGGTGGCGCTGGCCGCCAGCATGCAGCACATCTTTGGCGCGTCGCTTGAGAATTCTGCTGGGCAAACCTACTTCGCCACCAGCGACATTGGCTGGGTGGTCGGCCACAGCTACATCATTTACGGCCCGTTGATTGCGGGCATGGCCACCATCATGTACGAGGGCTTG
>JANPNT010000376.1:0-11484 GCA_031427655.1 Burkholderiales bacterium | reverse complement strand
GCCCTGGCTGCATCACGCCTTGGAAAACCTGGCGGCGCAGGCCGCTCAGCTGCCGCGGCTTGGCGCCGCATTGGGGTGGCTGACGCCTCACCTCGGGGACGCCGCTTCGGGCTTGCTGGCAGGTGCTTTGGCGTGGTTGGTGATGGGCGCTGTGAAGCGTCTTCGGGGTTCAGCGGCATCAAGTTGATGAGGGTTTGGTGACGAGCCAAACGTCAGTAAGTCACGCCGTGAGGCCTGCATGGCTGCGTTTGTGTAAGGCCTTCGCGCACTGTTACTCCGCGATACGGACAACCCAGTTGGTCTTTGGGTTCAATGCGGTCTGCGCGAGGGAGCACTGAAACAAAAACCTGCCACGGTGGTTGCGGTGATTGCGGTGGTGCCTGGTTTCAGTGAGTGGCGAACTCACTTTCAAAAGAATTCGCCTTGAAAACCAAATAGAAAGATCACGAACATGAAGTTATCTACGGCTTTCGGCGGGCACGCGTCTGGATTCTCGTGCCTTGACGCGCCACCGGCACGACTGCTTTGCGTTGCGTTGTTCGCAGCCGTTTTGACGGCCTGCGGTGGAGGTGGCAGCGAACCCGCAGCTTCATCCGGTACTTCTTCGCCCAGCAGCACCAGCAACGACAGCGTGGGTACAAGGACGGCCACCGCTCGAGCCCTGGCAGTGGCTGGCACTACCGCAAGCTGGGGCGCTTTGGCTGCGGAGGGTGGCAGTTTCAGCGTCACCGGAATCCAAACCGTTCGCTTCGGTGCCGGCAGCAGTTGGATAGAAAAGCTCGTCACCGGCACGGGTCAATGCACCAACGATTTCTTTGGTCGCGATCCCATTTACGGCGTGGTCAAAGCGTGTGAGCTGCAGGCCGCTGAGGCTCCCCCACCTGCCACCGGTGGTTGGTCCGCGTTGGCTGTGGAAGGCAGTTCGTTCACCGTCACCGGCACACAGACGGTTCGCTACGGTTCAGGCACACAATGGATAGAAATGCCTGTCACCAGCACCGGTCAGTGCACCAACAGCTTTTTTGGCCGCGACCCGTTGTATGGCGTGGCCAAAGGCTGCGAGTTGAAGTCCGTCGCATCACCTCCACCCCCACCTCCGGCGGGCGGATGGACTGCTGTGGCGGTCGAGGGCGCAGCCTTTATGGTCAGCGGCACTCAGACCGTGCGCTATGGGTCTGGAACAGCCTGGATAGAAATGTCGGTCACTGGCAGTGGCCAGTGCACCAATGCATTTTTTGGCCGGGACCCGTTGTACGGCATCGCCAAGGGTTGCGAGGTCAGCTCCAGCGCCCCACCACCACCTCCACCGCCTCCACCACCCACGGCCGTGGTGACCCAGCGCGATGCCGTTCGCTTGGCCGACCAAGCCACCTTCGGCCCCACAGAAGCCCTCATCGGCAGCATCCAAGCGCAAGGCATCAGCGCCTGGATTTCTGGCCAATTCGCCCTCAAGAGTTCCAGGTACACCTCGGGCGGCGACGGCGTCGTTCACCAGTACACCGGCCCTGACGTTTACTGCAATGGCAAATACGCCAACTGCTGGCGCGACTTCAATTCCACAATCCCTTTGAGTTGGGATTTCTACCGCAACGCGGTGACCCAACCAGACCAATTGCGCCAGCGTGTGGCGCTGGCGCTGCAACAAATCGTGGTGGTCAGCAACATTGAAGTCTTTGGAACTTACGGGTTCCGTGACTACCACAACAGCTTGCTTGACAACGCTTTCGGAAATTACCGCCAAGTGTTGAAGAAGGTGGCCTTGTCCCCGGTGATGGGAGAGTTTTTAAACAACGTCAACAACGATAAAACGGCTCCCAATGAAAACTTCGCGCGTGAGCTGCTCCAGTTGTTCAGCATTGGTACCTGCGAGCTGAACTCGGACGGCAGCCTCAAGGGCGGGGCGTGTTCGCCCACTTACACGAACGAGATCGTGCGGTCGTACGCTTACGCGCTGACGGGCTGGACTTACCCCACTGGTGGTGTCACCTCTTACGGCTGCTATCCCACCGGGGCCAATTGCCGCTATCTGGCAGGCGACATGGTTCCGGCCACCAAGTTGCGTGACACCGCAGAGCGCAAGCTGCTGTCTGCGGTGACTGTGGCTGCGGGAACGACTGCGCCAACGGCTCTTGATCTGGTGCTCGACAGCTTGATGGCAAGCCCGAGCATCGGCCCGTTCATTAGCAAGCAACTGATTCAACAGCTTGTCAGCAGCAATCCGTCGCCGGCGTATGTGGCCCGCGTGACTGCGGCTTTCGACAGCGGAAAGTTCCAAGGCTTTGGTGCGGGTCAAAAAGGGGATCTGACTGCGACGATCGCGGCGGTCTTGCTCGACGCGGAAGCCCGAGGCGACACCGTGACCGCCAAGGCAGGCAAGTTGCGAGAGCCGGTGCACATGTTTGTCGGCGTGATCCGGGCTTTGAACGGCAGCACGGACGGCGATACCTTGACCTGGTGGTGGGGCGAGAACCTTCGGCAGCACATCTTCCGTCCGGGTTCGGTGTTCAACTTTTACTCGCCCACCTATCCCGTGGCAGGCACCGATTTGGTCGGCCCGACGTTTGGCATACACAGTGCCAACGCTGCTCTTGAACGTTTGAATTACCTGACCTACCTGATTGACTGGGGCGGCTCAACACCCAATGCCGAAGTGCCCAACGCTGTGGGAACCAAGGTCGATCTGAGCGCATTTGAGGCCGACGCAGCCGACCCTGCCAAGTTGGTAGACCGCCTCAGCGCGCTGGCCTTGGGACGCAAGCTCGCCACCGCGCCTCGCGACAAAGTCATCGCTGCCGTTTCGTGGTGGACATCGACCAACGATTCTGCCAACTGGAAGGCCAACCGCGTCAAAGCCGCTGCTTTCCTTGTGTTCGGTTCGCCCGATTACCAAGTGCTGCGCTGAGCACAACCGCCATGAAAACAACTGCCATGAACAAAAACATCACCTCCGCGTTGAATTCCATCGGTCGCCGAAATTGGCTCAAAACCAGCGGTGCCACTTTGGCCGGGGCCCTGGGCGTGGGCGGCGCAGCCACGCTGGGCAACCTCATGCTGGGCGGCAAGCCTGCTTACGCCGCCGACTACAAAGCCTTGGTCTGCATTTTTTTGTACGGCGGCAACGACGGCTTGAACATGATCGTGCCCACCGATGCGCGCTATGACGCCTACAGCAACGTTCGCAAGGGGCTGTCCATCCCCAAGGCCAGCTTGTTGAGCATGGGTGCGGTGCCGTTTGGATTGCACCCTTCTATGTCGGCGTTGAGCAAGGCGTGGGCCGACGGCAAGCTTGCCCCTGTGTTCAATGTCGGTCCCTTGTTTGCGCCCTTGACCAAGGCGCAATACCGCGATGCTGCCTCGAATTCCGAACTGCTGCCCGACAGTTTGTTCAGTCACTCCGATCAGCAAATTCTGTGGGAGACGGGCACCTCTCAGTCACTCACCCGAACCGGCTGGGGCGCACGTGCCTCAGAGGCTCTGGGAACCGCCAACCCGGTGATTTCGGTGGCCGGCAGCGCGCGTTATGGGCTTGGCAATTTGCAGGCCCCGTTGGTGCTGCCTGGCCCGGGTTCTACCTTCGGGGCTTACGGCCTGCAAGCCAGCGAAACCTGGGCACCGCAAGTCGCCCGCAAAGCGGCCATCGATGCCTTGTATGCACAAGCCCAGGACGTGGCCTTGGGCGACGCCTACACGGCGGCGCAGCGCAACGCATTCACCGTGTCCGAGCGTTTGAGTGCCTTGGTCAAAGTCAAGCCCGGTGACCCGGCTGCCGTGGCTGCCATCGACGCGGCGTTCGCACCTATCACCGCCGCCGGAAAAATCACCAGCGGCTTGGGCAACCAGCTTTACCAATTGGCCAAACTCATCAGCGGCAATGCGGTGGTGCAAGGCAACCGGCAAATCTTCTTTGCCAGCCTGGGCGGTTTTGACACCCACGGAAACCAAGTCATCACCGGCAGCCCTACCGAGGGCGAACACGCCAACTTGCTGAAGCAACTGGGCGATGCCTTGGGCGCGTTTTACGGCGCGCTCAAAGCCTTGGGGCTTGACACGGCCGTCACCACCTTCACCCAAAGCGATTTCGGTCGCACCTTCGCTGTCAACAACAGCACCGGCACCGACCATGCGTGGGGCAACCAGCATCTGGTGATGGGGGGTGCGGTGAAGGGTGGACAAACCTACGGTGCTTATCCCGAACTGACGTTGGGTGGGCCCAACGACGTGGGTGTCAGCGGATGGGAACTTCAAGGGCGCTGGATACCGACCACTTCGGTCGACCAGTACGCCGCAACCATGCTCGGCTGGTTTGGTGCGACCGACCCGCAGCTCGATGCGGTGCTGCCCAACCTGAAGAACTTTGGCGCGGCGCGAAAGTTGGCGTTTTTATAGGCCTGAGCCACGTTGCGCAGCGCTGGGCGTGTCGCCGTAGCGCTGCTTCCAGGCGCGGCGCAGTTGCAGGTCTGAGTTGAAGCCTGCCTCTTGCGCGGCCAGCGCAACGCTGTTGCCGCGCTGCAAAGCCTGGCGCGCACGCTCCAAGCGAATGGCGCGCAGGTAGTCCAGCGGCGACACCTCGGTGTGCGTGCTGAACAGGCGCAGCAAGTGACGCTCGGTCACGAAGGCGGTGGCGGCCAGCGAAGCCATCGTCCACGCGTGCGCGGGGTCGGCGCTCACCGCGTCTTGCACGCGGTGCACGGCCGCATGCAAGTGGTGGCGGTGCGCCAACAGCGGCGACAACTCCGGGTCATTCGGCGTGCGCCGCAGGTACACCATCATGTCTTGCGCCACTGCAGCGGCACACGCATCGCCGCAAGTTTGCGCAATCAAGTGCAAGGTCAAATCGATGCCTGCGGTGACACCTGCGCTTGACGCCAGCGCGCCGTCGAGCACGAACACGCGGTTGTCCACCACCTGCGCGGCCGGTGCAGCGGCACGTAGTAGGTCGAGCAATTCATGGTGCGTGGTGCAGCGGCGAGTGCCGATCAAACCGGCGCGTGCGGCGATCAGACTGCCCGAGCAAATGGTGACCAAGCGGTGCGCGTCGTTTTGCGCGAGAAGTGGTGGCAGCGTGTGCGCCAACCAGTGCGCTGTGGCCTTTGTATCGTCGTTGGGTTGGGCTTTGGCTTGAGACGCGAGCACTGCCGAAGGCTGACCGAGCAGCACCACCCAGGTCGGTTTGGGCAAGCCTTTGGGAAGTGCCTCCAGGCCTGCCAAGCTCAAGCCCACCGAGCTGACCGCTTGCGGGCTGGCGGCGGCAAAGCGCAGCTTGAAGCGGGCTGCCTCGTCTCGCTTTTGCAAGTGCGTGTTGGCCAAGCGAAACGCCTCGGCCGGGCCCGCCAGGTCGAGCAACAGCGAGTGCGGTGCGACGATGAAAAGAATGTCGATCAAAGCGCTTGTTCAATGGGCTCGAGCGAGCGCATGTTCAACGCTGCAGATGGTCGCGAAGCGCCCGCTCAACACGGCCGTGGTGCGCGCCATGATGTCGCTGGCGCGAAGCAGACTGCCGTCCAGGTGCTGCATGTCAAACGTCAAGGTGGCCTGGGCGCAGTAGTCCACTTCCCAACCTTCATCGCTGGCGTGGCGGGCGGTGGTTTCGCAGCATTGTTCGGTGCGAATACCGGCGACGATCAAGCGGTGAATGTGGTTTTCGTGCAGCCATACCGACAAGCCGGTGCCCACCAAGGCGCTGTGCCGGTGCTTCAAAAACTGCGCAGCATGGACGAAAGAGCTCATGCCATCCAGCGCCCGCACATGGCCCGACTCCACCGCGAATGGGTTCAAGGGCTCAGCCGGGCCGTCGCTGTGGAAGATGCGCACCACGGGGATTTTCTGAGCGATGCAAGCCGCGACCAAGGCATTGCATTCGGTCAAAAACGGCTGTGCGGCTTTTTCAACCCAATACGGGCGCTGGCGGAAAGACTCTTGAACGTCGATCAAAATCAGGGCAGTGTGCATAATGTGCTCAGGTTGATTGAAGCCTGAAGCTTAGGCGTTGAGGGCGCTGTCTGTCGGCACTACAGCAGACCAATACCGATCATTTTCGGACATCCCCAGTTGAGCCAGCTCAGATACCCCTCAAGCCTTTCAAGCCCTGGAGCACGGCCTCCAGGGCTTGCTTCACCACCGCTGATTTCCACACATCGGTGTCGGTGTAAAACGCATCGCGAATTTGCGTTTTGATTTGTTCGCGCTGTGTTCCTGGCGCTTCGGGGTGGTTTTCCAGCCACTGGTCGGCTCGCAACGCCGCCAGCATGTCCAGCGGCGGCACGGTGCCGTACTCCAAGGCGATCCCGGTGGACTCGGCCTGCGCGCAATCTTGGGTGGCCGCTGTCCACATCAAGCCCGTCAACCTGGGCGACGACGAGCTGCCGTCGTAAATGGAAGTGACGTGGTCGCTGCCTTGGCCCCACCATGCGCGCGCTCTGGCAATGGCGGCGGCATCGTCGTGGCCCGCGAAAATGCGTTCGGCCACGCCGCTGGGGCCCAAGCCGCTGTGCAGGTCAATCCAGCCCAAACGCTGGCAGCCTTGAGCGTGCTCGCGCAGCACTTGGCGCAGCGTGAGGTTGCTCCAGGTCGGGTTCACGCCACCATAAAAAATGCCTTGCGGGTGCTGGTACTGGCCGCCTGAGATGGCCGCTTGCAAGGCCGGTAAACCGTGTTCGTCGATGAACTGCTGGGTCAGCGCATTCACTGCCTCTGACGGGGGCCAGCTGTGGGGCACCACCCATCCGGCGATGTCGTCGTAGCCCTTGTTCTGCGGCAGCGGTTTCGTGAAATCTTGGAAGTTGCGATTCAGGTCGACGTTCTCATGCGTGGTGCGCCGCCACCATGAAAAGCCGTGCGGGTTCAGCGCGTGGATGAACAGCACCGCCACGCCTGACGCTTTTTGCGCAGCTTGAAACTCGGCGTCTCGCAGCAGGGCCACTTGCGCACCAGAGCCGCAAAACCCCTCCACGCCGTGACAGGCGCTGCTGACGATAAGCAGTCCGCGTGCGTCGCTCGAACCTGCCAGCGCCACGTCCATCGCCAGCGCTTCACCTTCACGACCGCGCAGCGGGTGAGGATGCGGTTGAACGTGAATCCCAGCCGCTTTAGCAGCGCTCAAAAATTGATTGCGCGCTGCTCGGTAAGTCTGTGAAAAATGCTGCAGGCTCAGCATCGCGCGCGCCTCAGTTGGCGGGTCGCGGCGCAGCCAACCAAGCCTCGGCCATGCGCACCCAAAGCGTGGCACCGAGCGGAATCAACTCATCGTTGAAGTCATAGCTCGGGTTGTGCAGCATGCACGGGCCCATGCCGTGACCGCCTTCGCGGTGGCTGCCGTCGCCGTTGCCAATCAAGAAATAACAGCCCGGCGTTTTTTGCAAAAAGAAGCTGAAGTCTTCTGCGCCCATGGTGGGCTCGAACTCTTGCACGTTGGGCGCGCCCACCATGTCGGTCATCACGCCGCGTGCGAATTCGGTCTCGGCCGGGTGGTTGATGGTGGGCGGGTAGTTGCGCTTGAATTCAAACTCGCAGGTGGCGTCAAACGCAGCGCAAGTGTGGGTGGCGATGGCTTGCATGCGTGCCTCGATCATGTCCAGCACATCCAGCGTGAAGGTGCGCACCGTGCCGCGAAGCTCGCAACTGTCAGGCACCACGTTGGTGGCCTCGCCGGTGTGGATCATGGTCACGGAAATGACGCCCGCATCAATGGGCCGTTTGTTGCGGGTGATGATGGTCTGAA
Organism: Burkholderiales bacterium; assembly: GCA_031427655.1. Classification (GTDB taxonomy): domain Bacteria; phylum Pseudomonadota; class Gammaproteobacteria; order Burkholderiales; family Burkholderiaceae_C; genus JANYJJ01. The sequence goes on along the minus strand of JANPNT010000376.1, from coordinate 3,767 downwards.
AGGCCTGCACCATTTGGCAAGCCACCGGCACCGGGTCAATGCCGTTATGCGGCATGGCAGCGTGCGCACCTTTGCCGCGGATGGTGATTTTGAATTCGTTGCTGCTGGCAAAGCACGGCCCGTTCTTCAACGCGAACTGACCCACTGCCATGCCCGGCCAGTTGTGAGCGCCAAAAATGGCTTCCATCGGGAACTTCTCGAACAGTCCGTCTTTGATCATTTCGCGCGCACCGCCGCCGCCTTCTTCAGCGGGCTGGAACACGAGGTAAACCGTGCCGTCGTAGTTGCGATGTTTGCTGAGGTGTTTGGCCGCAGCCAACAACATGGCGGTGTGGCCGTCGTGGCCGCAGGCGTGCATTTTTCCGGCGTGCGTGCTGGCGTGGGCGAAGGTGTTGTGCTCGCTCATGGGCAGCGCGTCAATGTCGGCGCGCAGGCCCACAGCGCGGTTCGACGTGCCGTTTTTTAGTATGGCCACCACGCCCGTGGTGCCCATGCCGCGGTGGATGGGGATGCCCCATTCGGTCAGCGCTTTGGCGATCACGTCGGCGGTGCGCTCTTCCTTGAAACACAGTTCGGGGTGGGCGTGAATGTCACGTCGCAGGGCGGTGATGCTGGCCGCGTCGGCCAAGATGGATTCGATCATTTGCATGGTGGTCTCCGGGGCGCAGGGCGTGCTCGCAAAGCGGCGTTTGGGAGCAGCGCTCTGAATCAAGTTCAGGCGCTGTGAGCCGCATCGACGGGATACAGCAGTCACAACTTCCAGTCTACCCGGCTGGCCTGTGCCGCGCTGTCGCGAGGGTGGCTGACGATGCGGCTTGCAGAACGCCTGTGCGATAGGCCTATGCAATAGTTCGGCATGAGCCTCGACACCACCATCACAACCGTCCGCGCCGCCTGCCCGCACGACTGCCCCGACACCTGTGCCATTCGCGTGACGGTGCAAAACGGCGTGGCCATCAAAGTGGCCGGTGACCCCGACCACCCGCCCACGCACGGCGCGCTGTGCACCAAGGTGTCGCGCTATCCCGAGCGCACATACCACCCCGAGCGCGTGCTGCGCCCGATGAAGCGCGTGGGGGTCAAAGGAAGCGGCCAGTACGAGGCCGTCAGTTGGGACGAAGCGCTGACCGACATCGCCGCGCGCCTGAAATCCATCGCCGCCGTCAACCCCGAGGCCGTGTTGCCCTACAGCTATGCCGGCACCATGGGCTTGGTGCAGAGCGAGAGCATGGACCGGCGCTTTTTCCACCAGATGGGTGCGTCGCTTTTAGATCGCACCATTTGCTCATCGGCCGGAGGCGATGCTTTGGCCGCCACTTACGGCGGCAAGGTCGGCATGCACCTAGAGCATTTTGCGCACAGCAAACTCATCGTCATTTGGGGCAGCAATTCCATCGCCTCCAACTTGCACTTTTGGACCTTCGCCCAAGCCGCCAAGCGCAACGGCGCGAAGCTGATTTGCATCGATCCGCGCAAGACCGAAACCGCCGACAAATGTCATCAACACATTGCCCTGATGCCCGGCACCGACGGCGCGCTGGCCTTGGGTTTGATGCACGAGCTGATTGCGAACGACTGGCTCGATCACGACTACATCGCCCAGCACACCGAAGGCTGGCCCGCGCTGCGTGAACGTGCCTTGCAATGGCCGCCGGAACGCGCCGCGCAGGTCTGCGGCATCACCGCTGACGAGGTGCGCGGTCTGGCGCGTGATTACGGGGGCAGCGCCTCCACAGCGCCCGCCGCCATCCGCTTGAACTACGGCATGCAGCGCGTGCGCGGCGGCGGCAACGCAGTGCGGCTCATCGCCATATTGCCTTGCCTGACGGGCGCATGGCGGTACGCAGCGGGCGGCATGTTGTTGTCTGCGTCGGGCTGGTTCCCGAAAGACGGCGCCGCCTTGCAGCGCCCCGATTTGCTCGGCTCGCGACGCCCGCGCACGTTGAACATGAGCACCATCGGCGACGATTTGTTGAGGCCGTCGTCAAGCGAGTTCGGTCCGCAAGTGCAAGCCCTCATCGTCTACAACAGCAATCCCGTCGCGGTGGCACCCGAGTCGGTCAAAGTGGTGAAAGGCTTCCAGCGCGAAGACCTGTTCACCGTGGTTCTCGAACACTTCATGACCGACACCGCCGACCTCGCGGACTACGTGCTGCCCGCCACTACTCAGCTTGAGCACTTGGACGTGCACACCAGCTATGGCCACACCTACGCCCTCATCAACGAAGCCGCCATCGCCCCCGTGGGCGAAGCCAAAACCAACACCCAGATTTTTCGCGAGTTGGCGGTGCGCATGGGCTACGTCGACGGGTGTTTTTCCGACAGTGACGAAACCATTGCGCGCGTGGCCTTCAAGCAGAGCGTGAACTTCGACGAGCTGCGCGCCCACGGTTGGCTGAAGCTGCCAATTCCTGATGCGCCTTTTGCCGACGGGCGCTTCCCCACGCCCAGCGGCAAATGCGTGATCGACTCGCCTGTGTACGGCGTGCCCGACCACGTTCCCAACTACGAAAGCGCCGGCAGCGCGCCCGACTTGGCCAAGCGTTTTCCGCTGGCCATGATCTCGCCCCCGGCGCGTAATTTCTTGAACAGCAGCTTCGTCAATGTCAAAAGCCTGCGCGACATCGAAGGCGAACCTTTGGTTGAAATTCACGCCAGCGACGCTGCCGTGCGGGGCTTGAGCACTGGCCAAACCGTGCGCGTTTTCAACGACCGAGGCAGCTATGTATGCAAGCTCAAACTCAGCGCGCGCGCGCGGCCCGGCGTCGTCAACGGGCTGGGCATTTGGTGGCGGAAGCTGGGCATGGCGGGCACCAATGTGAACGAAGTGACGCACCAACATTTGACCGACATTGGCCGCGCGCCAGCGTTCTACGACTGCTTGGTGCAGGTCGAAGCTTTGTGATTCGCGTGCGCGGTTTTCGCTGGTTAACGCTCGCGGTTTCCACCCTGTTGATTGCCGGTTGCAGCAACCTGGGCTACTTGGCGCAATCGGTCAGTGGCCACCTTGGCGTAGTTCGCGCCGCGCGGCCTGTGAGCGACTGGCTTGCCGACGACCAAGCACCTGAAGCTCTGAAGCAGCGTTTGATGCTGACCCAGCGCATGCGCGACTTCGCGGTGCGCGAATTGCATCTTCCCGACAACGCCAGCTACCGCCGCTATGCCGACCTCCAGCGCGGCGCTGCGGTGTGGAACGTGGTGGCCACGGCCGAGCTGAGCTTGACGCTGAAAACCTGGTGCTTCCCGGTGGTCGGCTGTGTGGGCTATCGCGGCTACTTTGACCGCGCAGACGCCGATGCGGAAGCTGCGCTGTTGCGCGCGCAGGGCTTGGAGGTCAATGTCTACGGCGTGCCTGCTTATTCAACCTTGGGCAAGCTGCCCGGCGCCCTGTTTGCCGACCCGCTGCTGAACACGTTTTTGCGCTACCCCGAAGGCGAATTGGCGCGTTTGATTTTTCATGAGCTGAGTCACCAAGTGGCCTACGCCGTTGACGACACGGTGTTCAACGAATCGTTCGCCACGGCGGTGGAACGCCTCGGCGGCGCGCGTTGGTTGGCCGAGCAGGGTGGCGAGGCAGCACGCACCGAATACGCGATGTTTGATGCGCGGCGAAATGACTTTCGCAGCTTGACGCGCCATTACCGCGTCAAGCTGGAGACGCTATTTCAAAGTGCGGCCAGCGACACTCAAAAGCGCGCGGGCAAAGCGGCTTTGATGGCACAGATGCGCGCCGATCATCAAGCCCTGAAAGCTGGCGCGTGGGCAGG
>JANPNT010000375.1:0-1662 GCA_031427655.1 Burkholderiales bacterium | reverse complement strand
ACCAGTGGGTGCTCATCGTCTCGTGCCAGTCGCCGCGCACCTTCGTGATGCCGCCTGCGCCGTCCGGTGCGCCAGCCCACGGATCCGTCGCGTCCGTGTTGATGCTGTCAGTGCCGGCAAGCACCATGGGCCAGCGATAGTCGTAGAACTGGCCGGGGTAGAAATACGCAGCCGCGAAACCATCGCTCTCGGCCGGGTTGTGTCCGTTGTGCTCGTGCGTCGTGATCGTGTGCATGCCGAAGCCGCGGTTCGCGCTGACATCGATCGGCAGGCCATTATAGTGGCGGAACAGGACTGGCACGCCATAGCGCGCCATCAAAAGCTTCGGCGGCATCGTACCGTCGAATGTCCAGACCGAGTTCGCCAGCTGCACCGGGAAATTCGGATGGAACCGGACCTCCATGCCTTTGGTCGTGCCCTCGAAGCCCGGCCGGCCCGTCGTGTTGTAGTAGAGGCCGCCCGGACCAAATTCACCAGTCGCGTACTTGTGGCGCTGCCAGCCGTCGCGCGCTCCGGTGTTGACCCGAGCACCCGTCTGCACGCTCGAGAAGTACATTTTCGGTGCGAACTCATCATAGCGCTGGTGCGCATATAGTTCGCCAGCTGGGCGTCCTTCGATCGCGCTGGTCTGCAGCGTCTGTCCGATGCACTGGCCAATCATCGCGGCCCAGGGGTTGGGCATGTCGGTGCGCGCTTCGCGCATCGGCAGAGGCCACAGCGCCTGCTTGATCATCTTGTCGACCTTCGCCGGTCCCGGACCGCTCTTGCAGCCGCTCGGAGCGCCAAACGCCGTGCTGTTCACAGGCGGGGTCGTCGGGACGCCGCGCGTACCGAACTCTTCGTACAGCATCAGCTTTTGAGTGAATGGCTGAGCGCCGAACAGCGGGCTTGGCGGCGCACCGGTCGGGATGTCCTGCGCCATTGCCGGCACCATGCAAAGGTAAACGGCGCAACTGGAGAGTGCTGCAACCAGGTAATGGTTTTTTCTAGTCATTTTCTCGTCAGCCCCGGGGGAGATTTAAAGCGCTGCCCCAAAAATATGGGACCTCGCGGCTTGTTGGCATTACCCATCCCAATTGGAGCGTGATTTATGGGAGGCTGACGTGTGGGTAAACATGGCTCATCCGAAACGTGTTTTTTCGTTGGCTCGATATCCTTCGCGGCTATAAATCTGACTTGCTCAGTATAAAGATTAACCCCAACGACTAGGCCTTTCGCCTGTCTCGGCCTCCTATCAGCACCAATTCATTCGCGAAAATTGAAAAGCAGATCGGACCGACGCGTGCGTCGCTTCTTGACGCTGGTCCGGACGTCAGCTTGCGCTGCGGTTACGGTGGACTGCTCCACTCTGGCTGAACTCGTGGAACGTTGCTGCACACCGCCTGAACGAAGGAAGCCGAACGGCATAGCGCAAGAGCCACCCGACTGACTGATTGATGGCCCATCGCGTTTGGTTCAGCACGCTCGAGCGAACCCAGCCCCAACTTCGTGGTTTGCATAGTTCCTATGGCACGACCAAGAGTGTCAACGGCGGTCGGATTCCAGGCCAGTGCGGCGGAGTAAAAGCAGGCCACGGCGGTGCTGGGGGCGCGCTTTGCAGAGGGCCCCCGATCGGGGGCCCTCTGCAAAGCGGCGTCGGTTTCGGGATCAGGTTTCGCTAAC
>JANPNT010000374.1:0-3895 GCA_031427655.1 Burkholderiales bacterium | reverse complement strand
CCGGCCATGACCGGTCGTCCAAGCGTCCAGGAAATCGCGTCGCCAATGACCGGTTACAAGGTACAGCAGACGTACCCTGACGTCAGCGCGCAGAGGCGAAATCTCCAAAGCGGTCGCTCAAAGACTTTGTCGTGCCAGCAGGCATCGAAGGCTTGTCGAATGTCTGCAGGTCGAGGGAGCGAACTGGGTCTGCCGACCCAAAGCGGCCGTTTGGCGATGGCGCCTGCGTCACGCGAAAACGGACGATCCCCGCTGAAATATGCAGCACCAGTGTTCAAGGCTAATTCAGCTTGATGCCTTGCGCCGCCATAGCCCGCTCCTGTTTCGCGTGATTGGCCAAGTACTCAACATGCTGCGCCTGCGTGCGATGAGTGCCCAGCGTGGCGAAATGCTCGCGCAGCTTGTCAGCGGACAGGTCAGCGCCGTAGCAGGGTGTTCCGGGCTGCTGTCGCCAAGACTCATGCAGGTTGCCATCGTCCACCGCGTCAAACCCCAGTTCCTCAACCAGAAGCATCACTTTTTGTTTGGCTGCCGCATCGTCTGCGGCCACTGGCAAAGCGATGCGGCCGGGCACGCCAGCGGGCAGGCCTTTGTTTTGGAGATGGTCGGCGTAGATGTTGTTGAACACCTTCACCACGGGGCGACCCAAGTGCTGCTGCACCCATTCGCTTTCAGTGAGGTCGCCGGTTTCCAGCTCCGATAGATGGCCATCGCGCAGCAAAGGGTAGTAGTTGCTTGTGTCGATGACAGGGACGTCGGCGGCAACGCCCGCGAACAGGTCTTTGGGCAGGTCGGGGATGCTTTTCAGCGGAATGGTGACCACGATGATTTCGCCCAAGCGGGCCGCCTCCCTGGCCGTCACCGGCTTGGCGCCGGTCTTTTGAGCGACTTCTTTCAGCGTATCGGGACCGCGGGAGTTGGCGATGTAGACCGAGTGACCGAGGCTGACGAGCCGCACTGCAAGCGCGCTGCCGATGTGGCCAGCCCCGATGATTCCAATGTTCATAGTTCGTATCGATGAATCGATGCCAGGCGGTCTAGACGTTGTCATGGAGGTTCTCCGTATGGCAGCAGCGAAGAATTGTTCGCCCAGTCGGATCGTGCTGAATGCGAAAGGCAGTGTCCGTGCGCTGGCGAACACTGAGGCAAGGAATGGGCGCCGGCGTTGCTAGCGTTACGCAGCAGGGTGACGGTCGACTCGGTGAAAGACCAGTCGTTCGACGGCGTGTTCATCCGCGGTGGCCACGGCCCCATAGTCGATCTTGCGCGCGATTCCGATCTGCACGAACTGATTGCGCGCCACGACGCGGAAGGCAAGCTGATCGCTGCGCGGTGCCACGGTCCTGCGGCGCTCGTGTACGCCAAGCGCAGCAACGGCGAGCCTTTCTTCAAGGGCCGTCGCGCCACCGGATTCACCAACACCGAGGAGCGGTTGGCAGGGCTGAAGGACGTGGTTCCGTTCCTGTTGGAAGACGCGATGAAGGAATCTCGCGCCGATTTCCACTCGGGGTTGGTCCCGATGCTCAGCCACGTCGAGCAGGATGGCAATCTGCTGACTGGGCAGAACCCCCATTCGAGCGCTGCGCTCGCCACGAAACTGGTCGAGGCACTGTCGCCTCACTGATCCACTCAATTGCGCATGTCCGCTTGATTGAAATGTTAAGCCGCGCGGTTCGCCAAGCCCTCAGCCTTGGTTGACCTATTTGGGCCGGTGAAGAGCGCAAAGCTTGTTGCCGTCCGGATCACGCACGTAGGCAAGATACATGGCGCCTAATTTGCCATCGCGCAAGCCGGGAGGCTCTTCGATCACAGTTCCGCCATGCGCCACTGCGGTGTCATGGAACTGTTGCACCTGCTCAGGAGACTTGCATTCGAACCCGACCGTGCTTCCGTTGGCAAAGTTTGCAGGTTCGCCATTGATTGGCTCGCTCACACAGAAAGAACTACCGTCGTGCCGATAAAACAGGCGCACTTGCCCGGTGGCGTTCTGATTGCGAAAAGGCTCGCTCGCTCCAAGAACGGCCAGTACGGCGTCGTAAAAGCGCTTAGAGCGCTCAATGTTGTTTGTTCCGACCATCACGTGACTGAACATGCGTTTGCCTCCTCGTTGTGGGTCAATGTTGATTGATGGCCAGACGTGCCACCGACGTGGGCGTTGTGCGGCTCACAGGGCTCTTGGGCATTGAGTCCCTGCTGAAAATTCAGATCGCCTGACCACCACCAACCGGTCTGCAGAGGCCGCGCGCACCCACTCAACGCTTTTTACACCAAATGCGCTCGGAAGCCACGCCGATACGGGAAGATTGGCTGCCCGAAAGGCGCCTCGTGCGAACGACCGCTCCTGGCCGACAGCTGCTACAAGTAGGTCCGTGAGCCTCTGTACCTGAGGGCCGCCTGGAAGCGTCAATGGAAGTCTTCCTCGATCTGGTGGCGTGCGCCGATCACGAGTACCAATTCGGGCGATCGGATGTCGAAGCGCAGGATGTAGCCCGTTGTGCCGAACGGAATGATGAGTTCGCGCAGCGTCGACCGGGCACCGACCTTGCGGTAGCTGTAAGGAGTTGTCGACAGGTGGCTCAGTGCAGCTTGTCGAATGACCTTGACGGCCTCGTCGGCCACATCGAGTTCTTCGAGCGTTTCAGCGCGATCGAGCACGTAGTCGTAGAGCCGCACCAGGTCGTCCTCTGCGCCTTGCGTGAATTCGACGGCGTAGCTCATCCGCCCAGTTGCTTGCGGCGCTTAGCCAACTTTGATTCGAGCTTGGCGATGACTTGGGCGGCTGGGATGGACGCTCCTGTGCGCTCATACTCGGCCAGGGATGCGTTGCAACGCGAAGCGAAGTCGGTCTGAACACGCCGGTACTCAACGGCGTTGCGAACGGCGACCTCGACGAAGTCGGTGAGTGTTTCCCCTGGGCGCAAGACAGCGTCGAGGCTGGCGCGTAACTCGGTTTCAACACGGACTTGGGGGATGACGGCGTCTTTCATGGCCATATCGTAGTGCAAACGCACTACGAACTCAAGCCCCTAAGTGCCGTTGCCCTTTTAGGCTTGGTCGAAGCGCTCCGAAGCTGCCGCTCGCGACCGGCAGCTCCTGGCCGGGGCCGGGCTTTCTAGGGGGTGGCCGCAAGCTGACTTTGGCCAGCAGGCCCATCGCGTCGAGAGTCAACTTCCTGGCGCCGCCTCGTACTCACACTGTCGGCCATCTGCTGTAGTTCAGGTCGACGGCACGGAGGACTGGACCAGACTGGAAGCGGTCGGTCACCTCGCTGCGGTTTCGGAGTGCCAGAGCCACATGAACCGGATGCCGGTCAGCGGTCATTCGTCTGGGCCGGCAATCGACCCATCAGAGACCTTCTATGCTCTGGATTCGTCACCGCAAAGCCGCCGTTGGCGCAATGAATGGCGTGAACAGCAGCGGGCCCCGAAGACCCACTCGCTGATACAAGGCCTTCGTCAGCCCGGACCCTCGCCCCTGCATCACGAGCAGCTGCATCGCGCTACCCGCTACCAGTTGCGATGCATTGAACGCGTGCCCTCAGGAGTACAGGGCTTCGGCCCGCAACTGCGGGTTGTCGATCTCGTGAGCCAACACCCGGGCGGCAGCTGCGGCCGGTGCGTGGCCGCACTTGGCCTGATGGAGGTAGGCGCGGACAACCATTTCGCGCATGCCAGCACGCGCAGCCAGCGCCATCAATTCTTCGGCCCAAGCTCGCGCCTGCGGCATGCGGGCTCTGCCGGCCGCATGACACAGCGCGTCAAGCGCATAGGCCTTGCCCCATAGATACCCGTCCGGCAGGCGCGTGCAGCGCTTCAGTGCATCCAGCAGGATCTCAGCCGCCCGCGCAGGCTGGCCGCGGGCCATGGCCACGCGTCCCAAACCGCGGCCAGCCATA
>JANPNT010000373.1:0-1676 GCA_031427655.1 Burkholderiales bacterium | reverse complement strand
CAACTGGGCCATCAAAAATTGCCTCGCAACCAACAAAGTCGATTTCGTGGTCTCGAATGTTCTTGAGGCGCTTCTTTTCGTCCCATGTCGGCATTGGTGTAGTGTAGCTACAAAAAAAGAAGCTTTCAAGAGCGGGGTGAGTCGCGCGTCATGCTGGCGGCTCGAAATCAACGCGAGGCTTGTGGCTGCTGCCAAGTGTTAGCCTCGATAAATTAATTTATTAGACCTCGTATCTTCCCAACACCACCCCATCAAACGCAGATGGCAAGATGGAAGTGGCCGCTCAGGGTGATGCCGATAAGACTTTGGGCCAAGGCGCATCAACGCTTGGAGCCCGTGGGTCAGATGGGCAGCCTTGAGCGTTTTTTCGTTCGACAGACCGAACGGTAACTTGGGCCAGCGCCGTGTATCAAACCGCCCGGTTCATGAGCCCGCATACGAGGAAGGTCGCGCACGATGAGCTCCATCAGTCAGTTCCCCACGATTCAGTGTTGGCTCGGAATCGACGTCGCCAAGCTCAAGCTTGATGTGGCGCTGCTGAACGCCAAAGGCAAGCTGAAGTCCAAAGTGTTCTCCAACGACCCCGCTGGGTTGCGCTCGCTGGCCGCCTGGCTCATCGAGCGCGGCGCTGGCCCTGCTGACTGTCATGTCTGCATGGAGGCCACCGGGCCTTACAGCGAAGCACCTGCCACGGCCCTGGCCGATGGCGGCTGGCCCGTCAGCGTGGTCAACCCACTGCGCGTCAAGGGCTACTCTCAAAGCCTGTTGCAACGCAACAAGACCGACAGTGCTGACGCGGGACTGCTCGCTCAGTTTTGCAAACTACACACGCCCGAACTGTGGACAGCGCCGAGCCTGCAAGTGCGCCAGCTGCGTGCTCTGGTGGACAGGCTGCAAGTGCTTAAAGACATCGCGCAGGCTGAAGGCAATCGGCTGCAGATCAACGCCGACAACGCTGTGCTCAAAGCCTCCATCCAGTCGCACCTGGATTGGCTGGACAGCTGCATCAAAGCGCTGCAAAAGCAAATCGATGATCACATTGACGCCCACCCAGACTTGGCCAAGGACGCTGCGCTGTTGGCCAGCATCCCGGGCCTGGGCGCGGTGACAGTGGCCAAAGTGTTGGGCTACTTGGGTGATGTTCGACGCTTTGACAACGCCAAGGCGTTGTCCGCTTTCTTGGGCGTCACGCCCAAGCGCAAGGAGTCGGGCTCGTCGCTGAAGGGCCGCAGCAGCTTCAGCCGAGCTGGGCACACGGCGATGCGCAAGGCTTTGTACATGCCTGCGCTGGTGGCCCTGCGCCACAACCCCTTGGTCAAGACGTTTGGCGAGCGCATCAGGCTGACTGGCTTGGCGCCGAAAGCGGTGGTCGGTGCCTGCATGCACAAGCTGGCGATGTTGATCTACGGCGTGCTGCGCTCAGGGCAGCCGTTCGATGTCAACTTCGAGAAGAAAAAGCTTGCGTTTCAAGACGGTATCTGACCCCGATGCTTGGGGGTAACAAATGGCTGACCCCTATGCCCGATGCCCGCCTCGTGCGGCGCTACGCGTCGACCTCGACGTCGATCGGTGCGGTCGAAGGATCTTTCGGCAGCAGCCGTAGCGTCGTCAAACCGACCCACTCAATCTTGCCGAGGTACTGGACCTCGAACCGCACTCCTGGCCGCGCTTGCTTG
>JANPNT010000372.1:0-2417 GCA_031427655.1 Burkholderiales bacterium | reverse complement strand
CAAGGCATCGTCACCAAACTCAATGCCCAGCGGTTCAATGAGCAAACGTTTGGGGCCCGCTTCAACGTTTCCAGCAATCAAGGCTTGAACACCATGCGCCTGCGCTACCGCCACCGTTTGCGCGGCATCTTGCGCCTTAACAAACAGCGCGAAACCTGCGCCCATGTTGAACGTGCTGTAGGCCTCGCGGTCGTCTTGGTGGGCGTGCTGTTGGATGAACTTCAAGACCGGCGCGACATGCGGAACGGTGTGAATGCGATAGGTGTGGGAGGCCGGATGCCGCAACAATTTGCGCCAGCCGTGGCCGGTGATGTTGGCGCAGTAGCGCGGTGTGATCCCTGCCTTGTAGAGCGCCTCGGTGACTGGTGAATACAGCACCGTGGGGACCAGCAGCGCGTCGCCGTAAGTCAAGCCGGGCTGTACTTCGGTGAGGTAGCCCTCGGCCAAGCGCTCGACCAATTTGCGCGCCAAGCTCAGGCCGTTGGCGTGAATTCCGCTGGAAGCCAGCATGACGATGGCGTCGCCCGGGGCCAATTTGTCGCCCACTGAAAGGCGCTCTTTCGGGTTGATGAGGCCAGTGCACGACGCGGCCAAATCAATGCGGCCCTCATTCACGATGCCAGCCAGTGCCGGTGTTTCGCCGCCGCCCCAGGCCACGCCGCACACATCGCAGGCGCGCTTCCACCCGGCCACCAAAGCTTGCGCGCGTTCGGCGTCGCTGAACCAGTCTGAGCCGCCCGCCGCCCAATAAGCCTGCACCACCAAGGGCGTGGCACCCACCGTGATGAGGTCGTTGATCGCCATCGCGATCGTGTCTTGCGCAATGCTGTCGTAGTAGACCTTGCCGGTGAGGCGAAACATCTCGTCGGCCACCAAGGTTTTGGAACCCAAACACTCAACGATGCTGGCCAGGTAAAACGGGCCGATGTCCACCACATAAGCCGATTCGCCGCGCGAGGCCAGCACCTCGCTGAAGCCGTGTTGCAACAGGTGCGCACCGGTGGCGGCAGCGGCGCGTTGCGCGGCCACTTTCAAGGGGTCGATCAAGTCGTAGTTCACGCCCGACTGCTCGTAACTCAAGGTCGATGTGTCGGCGGTGGCGGGATCGTTGGTGTTCATTCGGGGAGCGCAAGAGGGCAGGGGAAAGCGATTATCCGGCACCGATCTCCGGCCTGTTTGCGAGCCCGCGCCCCGTAGAATCCGGCGTATGAGTTACCTTGTTTTGGCCCGCAAATACCGCCCTAGAAGCTTCGAGACTTTGGTGGGTCAAGAGCACGTGGTGCAGGCTTTGAGCAACGCGCTGACGCAGGGCCGTTTGCACCACGCTTACCTGTTTACCGGCACGCGCGGAGTGGGCAAAACCACGGTGTCGCGCATCTTGGCCAAGTCGCTGAACTGCGTGGGTGCCGACGGACAGGGCGGCATCACCGCCACACCCTGCGGCGTGTGCAATGCCTGCCGTGACATCGACAGCGGCCGCTTCGTCGATTACGTCGAGCTGGACGCCGCGTCCAACCGCGGGGTGGATGAGATTTCGCAGTTGCTCGACCAGGCCGTCTACAAGCCGGTGATGGGCCGTTTCAAGGTCTACATGATTGACGAGGTGCACATGCTCACCAACCACGCCTTCAACGCGATGTTGAAGACGCTGGAAGAGCCACCCGATTACTTGAAGTTTGTGTTGGCCACCACCGACCCGCAAAAAGTGCCGCCCACCGTGCTGTCACGCTGCTTGCAATTCAACCTGCGGCCCATGGCCCCACAGACGGTGCAAGAACACTTGGTCAACGTGCTGGCGGATGAAAAAATTGAAGCCGAAGCAGGTGCCTTGCGCTTGCTGTCGCGCGCCGCGCGAGGCTCGATGCGCGATGCCTTGTCGCTGGCCGACCAGGCCATCGCGTTTGGCGGCGGCACCTTGTTGGAAGACGGTGTGCGCCAGATGCTCGGTGCGGTTGACCGCAGCCACGCGGTGCGCTTGACTGAAGCGCTGGTGGCGGGCGACGGCGCGGCCTTGGTGAACACCGCCGACGCCTTGCGCACCCTGGGGTTGTCGGCCTCGGGCACTTTGGAGGAAATGGCTGCGTTGTTGCAGCAAATGGCAGTCGCGGCTGCGGTTCCGTCGGCCATCGACGCGGCGGACACTGACAGCGCGGCGGTCTTGCGATTGGCACCACTGTTGGCAGCCGACGAGACGCAGTTGTTTTACAGCATGGCGCTGCACGGCCGCGCCGAATTGGGTTTGGCTCCCGATGAGTACAGCGGCCTGGTGATGGTGTTGTTGCGCATGTTGGCGTTCAGGCAGCCTGGTTCTGCAGGTGCTGTAGCGGCCGATGCGTCTGGATCAAACACCTCGGTTGCCGGCGCTGCACCACGCACCGAAGCCGCACTGGCAGCGACGCCGCGCGCTGCGGTAGCGA
>JANPNT010000371.1:0-1808 GCA_031427655.1 Burkholderiales bacterium | reverse complement strand
GGCCGCGCCTTGCCCATCACGCCCTCGGCCTTTGACTACACCCTGCAAGCAGCCAACGACTCGATGCTGAACACCCCGCCCACTTACGGCATCTACATCGCCGGCTTGGTGTTTCAGTGGCTCAAAGCGCAGGGCGGTTTGACCGCCATGGAAGCGCGCAACCGCGCAAAAGCGGCGCTGCTTTACGGCTGCCTGGACGCCAGCGACTTCTATGCAAACCCCGTTGCCGTGGAAGACCGCTCGCTCATGAACGTCCCTTTCTTTTTAAAAGACACGTCGCTGAACGATGCATTTTTGAAAGGCGCTGAAGCGCGCGGCATGTTCCAGCTCAAGGGCCACCGAATTGTGGGCGGCATGCGCGCCTCCATCTACAACGCCATGCCGCTGGAAGGCGTGCAAGCGCTGGTGGCCTATTTGAAAGACTTTGAAGCCAGCCACGGTTGAGTGCGCCTGCGTACAGACACGGCACGGCGTTCACGTAGGCTCTTGAAACTTGATTTGCACCAGGAGTTTTTTGTCATGTCCTTAACCGCTTATTTGTCGACGCACCCTTTTGCGAACACTCGCCAAACTTTCACGACTTCCTCAGGCAAATCAGCCGACTTTTTCTCGCTGCCCGAGCTGAGCAAAACCCACCCGCAAATCAAACGCCTGCCGCTGTCCATTCGCATCGTGCTGGAAAGCGTGCTGCGCAATTGCGACGGGCGCAAAGTCACGGCAGCGCATGTGGCAGAGCTGGCGGGCTGGTTGCCCAAGGCCACTCGCGTGAGCGAGATTCCCTTTGTGGTGGCGCGCGTGGTGCTGCAAGACTTCACCGGCGTGCCGCTGCTGGCCGATCTGGCCGCCATGCGCAACGTGGCCACCAGTCTGGGCAAAAACCCTGGCGCCATTGAACCGTCAGTGCCGGTTGATTTGGTGGTGGACCACTCGGTGATGGTCGATCACTACGGCGGCAAAGACTCACTCGACCTGAACATGAAGTTGGAGTTCAAGCGCAATCAAGAACGCTATGAATTCATGAAGTGGGGCATGCAGGCGTTTTCTACTTTTGGCGTGGTGCCACCTGGTTTTGGCATCGTTCACCAAGTGAATTTGGAATACCTGGCGCGCGGCGTTCACAAAACGCCCAAGGACCGTTCACAAGTTGGTGGGCTCGCTGCCATCTATTACCCCGATTCGTTGGTAGGCACCGACAGCCACACCACCATGATCAACGGCATCGGTGTGGTGGCCTGGGGCGTGGGCGGCATCGAAGCCGAGGCCGCCATGCTGGGCCAGCCGGTGTATTTTTTAACGCCCGATGTGGTGGGTTTTGAGCTGACCGGCAAACTGCGCGAAGGCGTGACTGCGACTGACTTGGTCTTGAGCGTGACCGAGATCTTGCGGCAGCAAAAAGTAGTCGGCAAATTTGTTGAGTTCTTCGGCGAAGGCACCGCTGCCATTGCCGTGCCCGACCGCGCCACCATCGCCAACATGGCTCCGGAATACGGTGCCACCATGGGCTTCTTTCCGGTTGATGAAAAAACCATCGCTTACTTCAAAGGCACCGGCCGCACACGCAAGGAAATTGAAGCCTTCGAGGCCTACTTCAAAGCGCAGCAATGGTTTGGTGTGCCACAGCGCGGCGACATCGATTACAGCAGCGTGGTGAGCCTGGACTTGGGTGACGTACGTCCCAGCTTGGCAGGGCCGAAGCGGCCGCAAGACCGCATTGATTTGGGCGATGTGAAGGCGCAATTTGCGTCGCTGTTCTCCAAGCCGCCCACCGAGAACGGCTTCAATCAAGCGGCTGAACGCCTGCCCCTGCG
>JANPNT010000370.1:0-5624 GCA_031427655.1 Burkholderiales bacterium | reverse complement strand
TCGTCGTCTTGGCCGCGATGAAGTACAGGTCGGCGTGCACGCCGTTGGTGATGAAGAGCTTGGTGCCGTTGAGCACCCATTCATGGCCTTCCTTGACGGCTTTCGTGCGCATGCCTGCCACGTCTGAGCCCGCGCCCGGCTCGCTGATGCCCACGGCAGTGATGGTGCTGCCCGCAATCACGCCGGGCAGGTAGCGCGCTTTTTGCGCTGCAGTTCCGGCGTGATGCAAATGCGGGCTGGCCATGTCGGTGTGAACCAGCACGGTGATGATGAAACCGGCAAAAGTGGACTGCGACAAGGCCTCTGCAAACACCACATTCGTCAGCGCGTCGGCCTCCGCACCGCCGTGCTGCGCGCCGTACATCAAGCCGAACAAACCTGCCTCGCCCATTTTGCGCAACACCTCGCGCGGCGTGAAACCAGCGTCTTCCCAGGCCTGTGCGTGAGGTTCCACTTCACGCGCAATGAAGCGCGAAATTTGTTCTCGCAGTTGTTCGTGTTCTGGGGTGATGTAGATGCTGTCCATGGGATTGAGAGGAGCAGTTAAGTGAGTTCAACACGGCCTGTCGTTGCAGACAAGTTCTTCGACAGCGTGCGAATCTTTGCTCACGGCCGATGTCGATGATTTCAACGAGCAACACGTTTGGGTTTGAAGGCGACCACCTGCGACTCTGGTCTCTGGTTTGGGCGCAACCGCCGGGACTGTCTCGCTGCGCGCAGCGGCACACCAGTCGATGTTGTCGTCTCCTTCCCATTTCAGCTTGCCTTGCCATTTCAAAATCTCGCGGTAATTGGCAGGCCGTGCTCTCGATTCCAAGCCCGCCTCTACGGTTTCCTTCTTGGTCTTGTAGGGGCCCGCGCTCATCGCGGCCTCTAACTTGGCAGTGTCTATGTCTATGGTTATGCGCATGATTTGTTGGTGTCAGTATTCCGGACGTCAGCTACATCACATCCCGCAATCACATACGAAAGATCCCAAACTTCGCATCAGGTATCGGCGCGTTCAAGCTGGCGCTGATGGCCAGCGCCAGCACGCGGCGGGTGTCTGCCGGGGCAATCACGCCGTCGTCCCAAAGCCTGGCGCTGGCGTAATACGGGTGCGACTGGTGGCCGAATTGGTCGAGCGTGGGTTGCTTGAAGGCTTGTTCTTCCTCCGCGCTCCACGTGCCGCCTTTGGCTTCAATGGCATCGCGCTTCACGGTGGCCAGCACGCTGGCGGCTTGCTCGCCGCCCATGACGCAAATGCGCGCGTTGGGCCACATCCATAAAAAGCGCGGGCTGTAGGCGCGGCCGCACATGCCGTAGTTGCCTGCGCCGTAGCTGCCGCCAATGATCACGGTGAACTTCGGTACGTTGGCGGTGGACACGGCGGTGACCATCTTCGCGCCGTGTTTGGCAATGCCTTCGGCTTCGTATTTTTGGCCGACCATGAAGCCGACGATGTTCTGCAAAAAAACCAGTGGAATTTTGCGTTGACAACACAGCTCAATGAAGTGCGCGCCCTTCAGTGCCGACTCTGAAAACAGCACGCCGTTGTTCGCCACGATGCCCACCGGCATGCCTTCGATGTGCGCAAAACCGGTCACCAGGGTGGGGCCGTAGCGGGCTTTGAATTCGTCGAACTCCGAGCCGTCTACCAAGCGCGCAATGACTTCATGCACGTCATACGGCTTGCGTGTGTCAGCCGGAATCACGCCGTTCAATTCGGCAGCGTCAAACAGCGGCGGGCGCGCTTCTACCGTGCGCAGGCTGATGTTTTTGCGCCAGTTCAAGTTGGCCACGGCGGCGCGCGCAATCGCCAGTGCGTGGGTGTCGTTCAAGGCCAAATGGTCGGCCACGCCCGACAAGCGTGTGTGCACGTCACCGCCGCCCAAATCCTCGGCGCTGACCACTTCGCCGATGGCCGCTTTCACCAGCGGCGGGCATGCCTAAAAGATGGTGCCCTGGTTTTTGACGATGATGGATTCATCGCTCATGGCGGGCATGTAGGCGCCGCCTGCGGTGCACGAACCCATGACCACCGCAATTTGCGGTATGCCCTGCGCGCTCATGTTGGCTTGGTTGAAAAAGATGCGGCCAAAGTGCTCGCGGTCTGGAAACACGTCGTCTTGGTTGGGCAAATTCGCGCCGCCCGAGTCGACCAAATAAATGCAGGGCAAGCGGTTTTGCTGGGCAATTTCTTGCGCGCGCAAATGCTTTTTCACCGTCATGGGGAAGTAGGTGCCGCCTTTGACCGTGGCGTCGTTGCACACCACCATGCAATCGACCCCGCTGACGCGCCCCACGCCTGCAATCAAGCCCGCGCCGGGGGCAGCGTTGTCGTTCATGTTCAGGGAGGCGAGGGCCGAAATTTCGAGGAACGGCGAGTCGGGGTCGAGCAACATGGCCACGCGGTCGCGTGGTAGCAATTTGCCGCGCGCCAGGTGCTTGGCGCGGGGGCCGTCACCACCACCGAGCGCCAATTTGGCCAGCGTCGCGTTCAGGTCGTCAATGGCCACTTGCATGGCTTTGGCATTGGCTTTGAAGTCTTCGCCGCGGGGGCTGAGCTTGGAGGCAAGAACGGGCATGAGGACTCCAAAGGCGCGTCGCTTAAACGACGTTGATTGACGTATACGTCAATTGTAGGTGTGGCCTTCTCTCGGACGTTTGCGCTTTGACGCTACTTTTTCGCCTTCTCCGCCACCGGCGCTCCGGCTGCTTTCCAAGCGCTGAAGCCGCCTTCAATGTGCGAAACCCGTGGCACGCCCATCTCCATCAAGGTGCGCACCGCCAGCGCCGAGCGCCAACCAGCGGCGCAGAACAGCACGAACTCCTTGTCTTGCGAAAACACCTCGCGGTGATAAGGCGAGGTGGGGTCGAACCAAAACTCCAGCATGCCGCGCGGAGCGTGCACTGCGCCTTCAATCACGCCTTCGCGCTCCAGTTCGCGTACGTCGCGCACGTCCACCAGCACCACATCGGCCTGGCCTTGCAATGTCTGCGCTGCGCTGACGCTGTGGGTGGTGACAAGCTGCATGGCCTCGTTCACCAAGTCTTGGGCGGTCATCATCTTGGTCCTCATCTTGGTCGGCAGCTTGGTCGTCATCTTGGTCGTCATCAGTAAGGTCCTTTTTCCAACCAGCGCTCAATCTGCGCGCGGCGGTCGTTGCCCCAAAAAGGCTCGCCGTCGATCATGAAAAACGGCGCACCAAACACGCCCGCAGCGATGGCCGCGTCGTTCTCGGTTTTGAGTTTGAGCTTCCATTCAGCGTCGCCCCAAATGGCTTCTGCGGCCGAGGCGTCCAAACCAAATTCGACGGCCAAGCCTTGCAGCGCTTCGGTGTTGCTCAGGTTCACACCGCGCGCAAAGTAAGCGCGCAGGCAATGCCGCGCCCAGTGGCTGGCGGTGGTGCCGCTTTTGCTTTGCAGCCACCAAAACAAGCGCGCCGCGTTTTGGGTGGGAATGGGGAAGGGCTCGGGCATCTTCAGCGGCACGCCTGCAAAGCGCGCCGAGCGCTCGAAATCGCGCAGCGAATATTCGCGTTTGATGGGGTGTGCCACCGGCGGTTTGAGTTCTGCCGCAGCAAAGGTGGCCCCCAACAAAATCGCCTTCCACTGCACCGTGCGGCCGTGGCGCGCGGCCAAGGCCTCGATCCATTCCGACGCCACGTAGGAGTAGGGCGAAGAAAAGTCGAAGTAAAAATCGATGGGACGAGCGGGCGAGGTGAGCGAGGTGAGCAAGGTGTTCATGGCGGGGTAGCGGACAAAAGTGCAGGCTACTGCGAAGCGCGCTCGTCGCGGTGCGCACTTTCCCCAGGCACCCTTACTTGAGGGTACAGGCCGCGCAGGACGTCGTTTGCCGCTTCAGTGACGATCGGCAGCAGCGCGGCAGCCGTCAGGGCTTGCGCTGCTTTTTCGTCAGCTTCTGCGTTGCCTTCGATGACCGCATCGCGCTCACGCCACACGGTGCTCAAAGCCTCGCGGTGCGCCGCCAAGGCTTGCTGAGCGGCGTCGCGCCAATGGGCCGGTGACTCACCTTGTGCCCACTCGCCCCTGCCACGCCCAAAGTGCGCCACGGCCAGGTAGCGCAGCAGCGCGGCTTCCATCATCTGATCCAAAGCCTCGGGGTTCCAGGTCACCCACGACTGCTGGCTGCCGCGCACCAGGTTCACGCAGCGTGCCAAGCCCGCGGCACCCAGCGCACCGATCAAACCACCCGCCAACAAGCCGCCGCCCAAGCTCAGCCCGCCGCTCAAAATGTCTGCCTTGAGCCCGATCAAAGCGCCGCTGACCATGCCGCCCCACAACGCGGCTTTGCCTTCGTCCATGCGCAGGCGCAGCTCAAAGTGCGTGGCCAAACGAGTCAAGATTTCGCCTTGCGCTTTGCCTTCCAAGCCGTGCAGCTGAATGAGTTCGAGTGTGTTGGCCCGCACTTCCAGGTCAAGCTGTTCGGCCAGGGCGCGCTGGGCCACGGCGGCGGGCGTTTGATCGCTTGAGCCGAATCCCACCGACGCGCCCAGCTGCTTCAAACGCGCCCGCATGCCGCCCGCTTCGGGCAGCGCCTGGCTGGCCGTGGCCAAGCGCGCCACGCTGTCGGCGACCGACTTCATGGCCGCGTCGAAGGTGTGCAGCTTGGCGCTCTGCCACGCCCCGTGCAGTCGCGACATCAAGGCCTGGCGCTCACCGGTCAGCACGTTTTCAATGGCTTGCAGCAGCGTGCCTTCTTGCACCCAGCAGCGCGCAAAGGCGTCCATCGGAAGCACGGTTTTCACATGCGGGTAAAGCGCCAAATGAGACTTCCACAACGCAATTTCTTCGGCCTCGAATGCGCCCTCGCGCGGTGCGCCCAATTGGTTGAGCAGCACGATCACTGGCTTGCCGGTCCAGCCCAACAATTCCATCTCGGGCTGCACGTAGCCCGCGCCTTCCGGTGTCTCTGATGCATTCACCAAATACAGCAGCACATCGGCCTCGTCGCGCACATTGCGCATGGCCTGTTGGCTAGACCAAAACGCGCGGTCGCGCCAGCGGTCCCAAACCTCGCTCATGAACCAACCGAGTGGATTTCCGGCGGCTTTCAGTCGCTTCACCAAGCGCACGCTGTCGCCAAAACCGGGCGTGTCCCACAGCTTGAGTTGCTCGCCTAGTGGCGTTTCCAGCAAGATGAACACGTCGGCAAATTCGGTGACGTGAGGCGCATCGCGCACGGTGCCCACATCGCGACCCAGCAAGGTGCGGGCGAGTGTGGTTTTGCCGGCGTTGGTGTGCGAGACCAAGCTCAGCGCGATGGATTGCGGGTTGGCGGTCATGGCTGTGCGCTCATGCGTGCAATTTGCGCACCGGCGTCTTCATGGCAGCCAGCAAATCGCGCTCGCCGTTGTGCAAATCGGGCTGCTCCAAATTCACAAAAACGGGTTCGATATGGAGCGGAGTGGCCCATGCACGCCATGCGTCGCGGCGTTGCTTCAGGCGCTCGGGAGCGCCTGCAAAGCGACGTTGAAACCCGGCCTCATCAATGGCCACCACGGTGCTTGCTGTGGCGGCCAGCTGTTGCACAAATCGGCCTTGGGTTTCTGCCTCGGGCGTGGCCGAGAGGTCGAACAAGGCCACCGCCAAACTCGTGCCGACAGGCAAAGTCGTCACGC
>JANPNT010000369.1:0-6972 GCA_031427655.1 Burkholderiales bacterium | reverse complement strand
CACCGTTGATGCGGTGTGGTCACCGTGACCGCCGTGGGCCAAGTTGCCACCCATAGAGTCGCGCGGCGAGTAAAACTCAGACCAGTTCTTCGCCAAGCCCGAGGCCAAGAAGCCGGCGTTATAAAACTTGGCACCGATCAGCTTATTGTTGCAATGCAGCGCTGGTGTGAACCCCTCACCGGCCTGACAGGCGCCTGTAAATGTGGCGGGAGCCGCGCTGTACTTCAGCGTTCCTCCGGTTTTTACCGGAACACCACCATCGTCCACGCGGTCGAAAAAGGAAGGACCTTCAGGCCAAATGCCACCGTCCACCACACCAATAACCATGCCTTCGCCTTTGATCAGCGAACCTGCCGCGGTTTGCGACCACAAGCCGCCCGGAGCCGACAAGCCCAGGAATCGGGGCGTGCTGACGGTGTCCATCTGGCGAGCTTCGTCAACGACGACGTTGGCAACTTTGTTGTTCGCACGCAAGCTGGCTACTTCAGCCGGAGTCAGGCGGGCCGAAAAACCGTTGAAGACCGCGTGATAGTTCGCCAGTACAGGTGCACGGCCTACCGTGGCAGCCACCTCACGTTGTTGGCGACGCAGGTGAACCACGTAGGCTTGAACTTCAGAGCGTTGAAATTCAAACTTGGCGCCCGCTACCGCGCGGGTCGCAGCCAAGCCAGCCACGCCGCCTTGGTAAGTAACGGCCGGCTCGTCAGTGAGCTGAACGATGTAAGTTTTGCGACCGTCGTTCGCAGCCGACATGGCCAAACTTGACGCCAATACTGTCGCCGCGAGGACGGCGAGTTTTGTTTTGATCATTGAGTTTTCCTTGGTGTGGGAAGCGTTTGGTTTTTTATCTCAAGCGCGACGGCGGCGCGCCACAGCTGCAGCAACTGCAAGACCCACCACCATCAACATCCAAGTGGATGGCTCAGGGACGGGTGTCACATCAATGTTATCAAGGGCAAACTGAGCTTTGTCCAAGGCGCGGCTGCATGTGGAACCGGAGCAGTAAAAGCCAAACAAATCCAATTCTGTGACGTACCTGTTGGCATTGGCTGCAGACAGGCTGTAGCTGGAAAAGCTGTAAGCGCCATTGGTCGGACCAGGCAAGTTGAAGTCTTGTGTGTACACGGCGGTAGCGCCGACATAGCCCACTGCGCGCAGGATCATCGAGACCGAACCCACTGCCTCGCCGGTTGGTGCAATGAAGCTGGCGTCAAACTTCGAGGCTTTGAATGCGAGACCCTTTTCTTGGTACATCTCCAAGTAGCCGTCGTTCAACAGGGCCAAAAAGCTGGTGCTGTTGTTGGTGGGGCAGACGATGCTCACGCAAGTGCTTGCCACGTCTGCGCCATTGATCATCGCGCCGACAAAGTCGGCTGGTCTGGCACCTGCTTTGGTCGAATAAGTGAAAAATGCAAAGCCTCCCTGAAGAAAAGCGTCGCCATTGGCGTAAAGCGGAGCGAATTGAGCGTCCGCGTCAGCAACGATGGGGTCTTCAAACGTAACGATGGCCGCTTGGGCCATGCCTGTGCCGACCAACGCGAGCACGACCAGCGCGCTTTTCAATATGCTCAATTTCATGGAGAACCTTTTGGAGATGGGAATGAAAGTAACAGATTGCATGCTCGCTTTCCGGTTGACGGGTGTCAAGCGAGCGCAGCACTTCGGAAACGAATTTCCCTCAAACAAGGGGTGGGTTTTCATACTTTTGGGGGTTGACTAACCAAACGGTTAATCACGTTTATTTAGGCCGCAGCGCCGTCACTGGCAGCACAAGCTGGCCCAAACGGGCATCGCTGGCCAGGTTCGTGGACAGCGCTGCGGTTTGACCCAAAGAAAAAAGGCCGCGTGAGCGGCCCTTTGGGGTTCATGCCGCGCCACCGCAGCTTGCGGTTGCACGGCGGCAGCTCGGCAGCTCGGCAGCTCGGCAGCTCGGCTGCAACGCTCAGTTGCTGCGCAAGAGGTCGGCCTCACGTTCGGTGTTGCGCCGGTGCATGAAAAGCAAACCATCTTCGCTCGACCTGGCAGGCAGCGTTGCACCCCGTGTGACCACCACATCGCCGTTGCCGCGAGCCGCTACTTCGCCAAATGGCAAACCCATCACGTTGAGGCGCGCCGCGCCGGGCGTGAAGCGCATGCCGGTGACGGTGTCGCTGTCCTGGCCCGAGAAGTAGTTGTCGAACGCTGCCACCGAGAAATTGATGGTGGTTCCAACCGCCAGACCCAGCGCGGACATTGGCGGCGTCATTGTCATGTTGCCCGAGTTCAAGTCCGCATCATGGCAGCAGAAGGCCGACAAGGTGGTGGCACCCGCCTTCTGGACGAAGATCAAGGTCTGGCCACTTGAGGCGCATGCGCCAACCTCTCGGTTGGTGACGAAGTAGTCGGGCGTGGCGTCGCCGTTGGTGCCGATCGCCACTTCGAACCCGCCCGGATAGGCCGGGTGCGCGCGTCGGCCAAACGTGCTGATCGCGAACTCCATGCACCCCCCCACCTCACCGCAGACAGCTTCTGTCAGGTAGCGCGTGCCTACCGCACGCAGATCGACGGCGGCAAAGTTGTCGCCTGGCATGGGGAAGGCCGACGCTGGCAAACGCGGACTGGTGGCCATCAACGAGAAGACCTCGTACTACCCTACTTCTTGGCCCGAGTTTTTCAACTTGACCGCGAGAGCGCTGCCGCGACGGTCTTGCCATTCGGCCTCCAGCGCGGCGGCGCGGCGCGGCAGCACATGCCATGGCACCGTCAGCTTTTCAGACCCGGCCGTCAGCGTCAAGTAGCCGTCGTACTCCGGCCCATTCAGGCCAGCGCCGTTGCCACCTTGCGAGCCGCGGTTGAGGGCCCACGAAGGCAACTTTTCGGGGTCGATGGTCAGGCTCAACAGCGCCTTGATGCGGTTGGGCGAAAAGTTAGGGTGCGCTTCGATCAGCAGCGCTGCGGCACCAGCAACCATGGGCGCAGCGCCCGAGGTGCCGCCGAACGCGGTTTCTCCGCTGCCAGTGCCAGCTTCGGCGGAGATGGAGGCGCCGGGTGCGCCGATCTCGGGTTTGATGTGCTGCGTGCTCATCGCCAGGCCGCGCGAAGAAGAGCCGGCCATGCTGCCCGCCAGCGGAATGGCGGCCGCATTGGACATCGAGACGCTGACCAAGTCACCCGCCGCCAAACGGGCCTTGATGCGTGTGGCCAAAGTTTGCTGTATCACCAGCGCAGGCGCGAATGCGGTGCCGCCGCCGAAGGAGAACGACACCGCGTCACCGGGGGCGCTTCGAAACTAGGGAGCGGGCATGCCCTAGCGCGTTGTCTTGGAGACCGGAGGTTGACGCTCAATGTCGCGAACCACGCGCGCCGATCGCACGCCGGGCAAGGCCCTCGCTGCGTCGATCTGCGCGGCGTCCAGGCGAACTGCCACCGCATTGCGCACCTGCTGAACGCGCGCAAGTTCTTGCGCACCGAGAGCCTGCAAACCGCGCATCACTTGCGCTTGTTGGGCAAGGATGTTGGATCGCAAAACGTCGCGCTCGGCGGGCGGCACCTCCGCCAAAGCGGGCAGGTTCAGATCGACCCAAACCGCAAGCGTGCCAGCGCGCATGGTGGTTGGTTTGCGCGCAGACGCGGCTGAGGCGGATGTCGCCGATGCCGCCAGGTCAGCGCACGCCGGAATCGGTGCGGATGCAGATGCCGATGCCGATGCGGCCAGGATCATCACCGCAGATCCGCACAGTCCAAAGCACAAGCACCACTGACAAAGCATGCGCATGGCTGCGGCTCACCAAAGCTGCGTTCACCTCGACCCGAACATCATCTGCCGCGCCACAAACGACTTCACTGGCCCCAAAGCTTGCAACGCCGCCAAGCCCAAACCGCGCGCGGTGCCTGCGCCGGGCAACTTCCAAGTGAAGCTGCGGGCCAAGAAATCGGTGGCCGCAATCATGGCCCAGCGGTCGGGGCCGCGCTGCCATTCCAGGCGGCGCAGTACGGCATCGATGTCGGAGGATTTTGACAAAGCGGTGATCAACTCGAACGCATCCCGCAAGCCCAAATTCAAACCTTGGCCGGCCACCGGGTGCAGCGTTTGCGCGGCATTGCCGATGCGCACAGTGCGACCTTCGGTAAGGGTGCGTTCGGCATTCAGGCCGAGGGCAAATTGCTTCAAAGCCGACAGTTCGGTGACTTCGCCGACCTCGCGGTGGAAGATGGTGTTGAGCACCGTCAGGCGCTGCGCGTCGTTCAGTTCAGCCACCGGATCGTCGTTGCTGTTGACGCACCACACCAAAGCGGCGCGACCGTTTTTCAGCGGCAACAAAGCCGCAGGGCCATGGCGGGTAAACCGCTCGAAGGCAACGCCGGGCTTGGCGTCTTTCAACGCCACGGTGCCGACCCAGGCGGTTTGACGGTAGTCGTGTGCCACAGCCTTGCGCACTTGGCCTGAAAACACGCCGCCTTCCGCTACCACGGCGAGGTCAAACCGGTCGGCGATGCCCGCATCAACTTCCACACCCGCGTCAACGCCGCTCCCAACCGGTTTCAACGCAGCCACCGGCACGCCGAAGCGCGAGCTCAAGCGCTGCGGGTCGGCTGCCACCGCAGCCTCCCAAGCCTTTTGCAGTGGCGCGACGATGGCCCCATAACTCAGCACCGCGCCGAGCAACGGCACGGCTTCGTCGATGGCACGGATGCGCACTTCGGGCTCGCCGATCAAGCCCGCCAGCGGCCCGGAAAGAGAGGGCGGCTGCTGCGACACATGCACTTCCACAATTGACTGCGCCGCATCGGCATTCCAAGCCTGCATGCGCTCCAACATTTGCACACTGCCCAGCGACAACGCCAAGGCGCGCGGGTCACCCGACACGTCTTTGTCCAGGGGACGCGCATCAAACAAAGTAACGCGGGCCGTGGGCAAGGTTTGCGCGGCCTTCAGGGCCAAAGCCAAGCCGACCGGGCCTGCACCGATCACCGCCAAATTCACACCCCCACGCAACGCAGTGGCGGCCGAGTTTTCAATGCGAGCTTCAGTTGCCATGTGAATCCTGTTGAGCAGGCGACAGGCCTGTTTTGACCGACGCATTATTCGTTGGCGACGGTAAGCCCTGACGATGTTGTGTTGTATTGCCAACCGCAACAAAGTGTTTGGTAGCAACTTCACCACCCACAACGCGCTAGGGTGCGCTCAGTCTCAACGAGCAAAGGCAGCAAATGGAGGTGCACGCATGGGCTGCGGTGGTGATGTGGCCGTTGATGCTGCTGGCTGCTTGGCTGGTCGGCGAGTGGCTGGCCGCGCACGCCAACGTGCCGCGAGTGTCTGCCTACGGCGCGGTAGGTTTGGCCCTGAGCGGTTTGGGTTTGTCGCAAGGCGTGGCGTCGCACCAAGCTTTGGGCTGGATGGCGAATTTGGCCTTGTCGCTCACGCTGTTCGAGCTGGGATACCGCATCAACCCGCGCTGGTTTTTGCGCAACCCCTGGGTGCTGGTGGCCGGGCTCACGCAAGCGGCCCTCACCTTCGCGGTGGTGATGTGGGTGGGCGGCCTGTTTGGCTTGGCCATGAGCCCGCGCTTGGTGCTGGCAGCGCTGTGCGTGGCCACCTCACCGGCGGCTGTGATGCGCGTGACCCACGATTTGCGCAGCGCGGGTCAGGTCACGGAACGCCTGCTGCACTTGTGCGCCCTGAACTGTTTGCTGGCCGTGCTGCTGTTCAAGTGCGTGGTGGGCTATTGGCATTTGGAGACCAGCGGCGACTGGGGCAAGGCCGCCTTCAGCAGTGTGTACGTGATCGCCTTGTCGCTGGTGGCGGGAGCGGCTTTCGGCGTGGTCGCGCCCATCTTGAATCAGCTGGCCAGCACACGGCTGACAAGCGGCCAAGACGGCAACCAGCACAGCAACCAGCGCAGCAACCAAAGCACCACCGTCACCTTCGCGCTTTGCGTGTTGCTGTTGACTGGTGTGGCGCAGAGCCTGCAACTGTCCCCTTTGTTGGCCGCGTTGGCATTTGGTGGCGTGGCACGCGAACGGCGCGTGATGCTCAGCCATGCGCAGCGCAACTTTGGTGCCCTGGGCGATGTGCTGATGGTGTTTTTGTTCGTCTTCATCGGCAGCCTGTTGTCTTGGGAAGGTTTGTTGAACAGCTTGTTGTTGGGTGTGGTGGTGCTGGGCGCGCGCAGCGGCGTTCATGTGCTGGTGAACGTGGGCGTGGCGCGCATCAGCGGCACCACGTTTCGCAAGGGTGCGCTCACCGGTTTGTCACTGATGCCGATGTCGGTCTTCGCGCTGTTATTGCTGGAAGAAAGCCAACGCTACGGCTTCGACGTGGGCCGCGAAAGCCTGCCGGTCATCGTCGGCGTTTTGGCCATGCAAGACGTGATCGGCCCGTGGGTCACGCAGCGCGCTTTGATGTGGGCCGGTGAGACGCAGCCGCCCGCGGCGTCATTCATGACACCAGAGAAGGCGGCTTGAAATGGCACTCGGACCGTTCGGAAAATCCACTGCCTTGTCGATGGGCGTAGAGCTGGAATTGCAGTTGATCAACTCCGTGGATTTCGACCTCACCTCAGCCGCCAACGACCTGCTGGAGCTGCTCTCGCGCAAGCCCTTCCCCGGCACGGTGACGCCCGAGATGACGCAGAGCATGATCGAAATTGCCACCGGGATTCACACCGCGCACACACCGCTACTGGCCGAGTTGCGCGGCATGGGCGACAGCTTGGTGGCGGCCTGCGAACGCCTGAACATCGGCCTCTGCGGCGGCGGCACGCACCCGTTTCAGCGCTGGTCGGAGCAGCGTGTTTTTTCCAAGCCCAGGTTTCAGGAAATCTCGTTGCTTTACGGCTATTTGGCGAAGCGGTTCACCGTGTTTGGCCAGCATGTTCACATTGGTTGTGCATCGGGCGACGACGCGCTTTTTTTGCTGCACTCGCTGAACAGCTATGTGCCGCGCTTCATTGCGCTGAGCGCATCGTTCCCTTACTCACAACGCGTTGACAT
>JANPNT010000368.1:0-21674 GCA_031427655.1 Burkholderiales bacterium | reverse complement strand
CAAAGGCGCGGCTACGGGGCGGTCGATTGAGCTCATTGGTGCCACACCTGAGGCCATCGACAAGGCTGAAGAC
Source organism: Burkholderiales bacterium (assembly GCA_031427655.1). GTDB lineage: Bacteria > Pseudomonadota > Gammaproteobacteria > Burkholderiales > Burkholderiaceae_C > JANYJJ01. Next base: position 21,601 of record JANPNT010000368.1, on the reverse strand, counting down.
CGTCTCAAGTTCAAAGACGCCATGACCAAAATCGGCCTGGGCTCAGCGCGCTCGGGCATTGCGCATTCGATGGACGAAGCGTGGGTCGTGCAGAAGACGTTGGGCTTTCCGACCGTGATCCGCCCCAGCTTCACACTCGGTGGTACCGGCGGTGGCATTGCCTACAACCCCGACGAATTCGAGACCATCTGCAAGCGCGGCCTCGAAGCATCGCCCACCAACGAGCTGCTGATCGAAGAGTCGCTGCTCGGCTGGAAAGAGTACGAGATGGAGGTCGTGCGAGACAAGGCGGACAACTGCATCATCGTGTGCTCGATCGAAAATCTGGACCCGATGGGCGTGCACACAGGCGACTCGATCACGGTCGCGCCGGCGCAGACCTTGAGCGACAAGGAATATCAAATCCTACGCAACGCGTCGCTCGCCGTGCTGCGTGAAATCGGCGTCGACACAGGTGGTTCCAACGTCCAGTTTTCGATCAACCCCAAGGACGGGCGCATGGTCGTGATCGAGATGAACCCGCGCGTGTCGCGTTCGTCGGCACTCGCATCCAAAGCTACCGGTTTCCCGATTGCCAAGGTCGCCGCCAAGCTGGCAGTCGGCTACAGGCTCGATGAATTGCGCAACGAGATCACGGGCGGCGCCACGCCCGCCAGTTTCGAGCCCAGCATCGACTACGTGGTCGTCAAGATTCCGCGCTTCGCTTTCGAAAAGTTTCCTCAGGCCGATTCGCGTTTGACGACGCAAATGAAGTCGGTGGGCGAAGTGATGGCCATGGGCCGCACCTTCCAAGAGAGTTTTCAAAAGGCGCTGCGCGGCCTGGAAACCGGGATTGACGGACTCAGTGAGCGCACGTCATGTAAGGAAGAGGACCGCGACGAAATCATCGAGGAAATCGGCGAAGCCGGGCCCGAGCGCATCTTGTACGTGGGCGATGCATTCCGCATCGGCATGAGCTTGCAAGAAGTGTTTGAAGAGACGGCCATCGACCCGTGGTTCTTGGCTCAAATTGAGCAAATCATCGCCACTGAAACCGCTTTGAAAACACGCAGATTGGCGAGCTTGTCGGCCGAAGAACTTCGCAGCGTCAAGCAAAAAGGCTTTTCTGACCGCCGCTTGGCCAAGCTGATGGGCACCAACCAGCACGAAGTACGCCAAGCACGCGTCGCGCTGGGTGTGCGCCCGGTTTACAAGCGTGTAGACACCTGCGCGGCCGAGTTCTCAACCCAAACCGCTTACCTCTATTCCTGCTATGAAACCTTGGACGGCGAATGCGAAGCCGCGCCCACCCACAACAAAAAAATCATGGTGCTCGGCGGCGGCCCGAACCGCATCGGACAAGGCATTGAATTCGACTATTGCTGCGTTCATGCTGCTCTGGCGATGCGCGAAGACGGTAACGAGACCATCATGGTCCATAGCAACCCCGAAACCGTGTCCACCGACTACGACACCTCCGACCGCTTGTACTTCGAGCCCGTGACCTTGGAAGATGTGCTGGAGATCGTTGACAAAGAAAAACCGGTTGGCGTCATCGTTCAGTACGGCGGCCAAACGCCCTTGAAGTTGGCGCTGGACCTAGAGCGCGCTGGCGTGCCCATCGTTGGCACCACAGCCGACAGCATCGATCTGGCCGAAGACCGCGAGCGTTTCCAAAAACTGCTGCACGAATTGGGCTTGAAGCAACCACCCAACCGCACCGCCCGCACCGATGAACAGGCCTTGGTATTGGCGCAAGAAATTGGCTACCCGCTGGTGGTGCGCCCAAGCTACGTGCTCGGCGGTCGCGCCATGGAAATCGTGCACGGAGACAAAGATTTAGAGCGCTACATGCGCGAAGCGGTGAAGGTGTCTGAGAAGTCACCGGTCCTGCTGGACCGCTTTTTGGACGACGCGATTGAAGTCGATGTGGACTGCATTGCCGACGGCAGCGACCGCGATGACGGCGTGATGATCGGCGGCATCATGGAACACGTGGAGCAGGCCGGTATTCACTCTGGCGACTCCGCCTGTTCGCTGCCGCCTTACTCGCTGTCCAAAGCACTGCAAGACGAGATGCGCCGTCAAACCAAATTGATGGCGCGCGCGCTCAAGGTCAAGGGTTTGATGAACGTGCAGTTCGCCATTCAGGGCGAAGGCGCCGAAGCGGTGGTCTATGTGCTGGAAGTGAACCCACGCGCCTCGCGCACGGTGCCGTTCGTGTCCAAAGCCACCGGCGAGCCGCTGGCCAAAATTGCGGCGCGCTGCATGGTGGGGCAATTGTTGTCGCAGCAAAAGAACGTGAAAGGCGAGGTAATTCCGCCTTATTTCAGCGTCAAAGAAGCTGTTTTTCCGTTTAATAAATTTCCGGGTGTGGACCCTGTTTTAGGGCCTGAAATGCGCTCGACCGGCGAGGTCATGGGCACGGGGCGCAGCTTTGGTGAGGCGATGTTGAAAAGCCAATTGGGTGCGGGCTCACGCTTGCCGACCAAGGGATCTGTTTGCATCACCGTGAAGAACAGCGACAAAGCCCGCGCTGTGGTACTCGCAGGAGAGCTTCACAAGCTGGGCTTTGCGATATTCGCCACCAAGGGAACTGCAGCGGCCATCAGCGCAGGCGGCGTACCGGTGAAGGCCGTCAACAAAGTCAAAGACGGCCGCCCTCATATCGTGGACATGGTGAAAGCCGGTGAAATTCAGCTGGTGTTTACCACCGTCGATGAAACGCGAACCGCGATTGCCGACTCGCGCCACATCCGCCAAGCCGCCTTGGCCAACCGCATCACTTACTACACCAGCATGGCCGGTTGTGAGGCGGCGGTTGAGGGCATGAAGCACCAAGAAGGCCTGACGGTGCTCTCATTGCAAGAGTTGCACGCCGAGTTGCACTAAAATAAGCGGCTCGATTCAAGCCGCCGCCGGGTCACTCTGGCGGCGGCCTTATTTTTGCTTTTTCCATTTCCACCTTAAGACCTTTGCCATGAATACCATTCCACTGACCACTCGCGGCGCTGAAAAACTCAAAGAAGAGCTGCATCGCCTCAAAACGGTGGAACGCCACGCAGTGATTCAGGCCATCTCTGAGGCGCGTGCACAGGGAGATTTGTCGGAAAACGCAGAGTACGAAGCCGCCAAAGACAAGCAAGGTTTCATCGAGGGCCGCATCTTGGACATAGAGGGCAAGATGGCCGCAGCGCAAATCATCAACCCGGCCAACTTGCATGCTGAAGGCCGGATCGTGTTTGGCACGACGGTCGATTTGGAGGAAGAGGCCAGCGGATCCAAGGTGACCTACCAAATCGTCGGTGACGACGAGGCCGATTTGAAGCAGGGTTTGGTGTCGATCAGCTCGCCGATAGCCCGTGCTTTGATAGGCAAGGAAGTCGGCGATGTGGCCGAGGTGCGCGCGCCAGGCGGCGTGAAAAGCTATGAAGTGATCAACGTGCGCTACGTTTGAGCGCCCTTCACTTCGGCTCGCTGATCAATCAGTCTGCGTGCGCTTCACGCTCGTGATGCGATTTTTCTTGCGCTTGAGTTCACCGCCTGCTGCGATCCGCTGATTGCCCAACACCGTGATTTTCTTGACTTGAGGGCGATGGTTGCCGCTTTTGGAAAACTTCAAAAGCTTGACCACGCGAGGGCCTGGCTTGCGGTCGTCGCGTTCGATTTTTTCCTTCGGCGGCATCGGCCGCCACAGCACCAGCAACTTGCCTATGTGCTGAATCGGTGCGGCGTTCAGTTCGTTGGCCAACGTCTCAAAAAACGTCACGCGGGTCTCGCGTTCTTCGGAGAACACACGCACTTTGATTAGGCCGTGTGAGTTCAGCGCAGCGTCGATTTCTTTCACCACGGCGGGTGTCAGCCCATCGCCGCCGATCATGACGACCGGGTCAAGGTGATGGGCATCGGCGCGCTTGTCTTTGCGCTGGGCGGGAGTCAGTTGAATCGCAGTCATGGCCGTATTATCGATGCGGCAAGAAACTCAAGATATGAAACTCAAATCAAAAAGCAAAAAGATCAACAAAGCGTGGATGGTCGATCACCTGAACGACACCTACGTGAAGTTGGCAAAAAAAGAAGGCTACCGCGCCCGCGCGGCCTACAAGCTGAAGGAAATTGACGAAAACTTGGGTCTCATCAAACCCGGTCAATTGGTGGTGGACCTGGGGGCTACGCCAGGTGCTTGGAGCCAATACGTTCGACGCAGATTTGCGCTGAAAGACGGCCCAGCCCATCCAGCGGGCATGAACGGTCGCATCATCGCGCTCGACTTGCTGGATTTCGAGCCCATTGAGGGTGTCGAGTTCATTCAAGGCGACTTCCGCGAGGAGTCGGTACTCGCGGTACTCGAGGCATTGGTCGGCGGGCGCGAAGTTGACGTGGTGATTTCCGACATGGCACCCAATCTGTCAGGCATCGAAAGCTCAGACTCAGCGCGCATCGCGCACTTGGTAGAGCTGGCAGTCGAGTTTGCGCAAAACCACCTGACGGCACGCGGCGCGCTGGTGTGCAAACTGTTTCACGGCAGCGGCTACGAGGAAATGACGCGGCTTTTCAAAGCGCGCTTCAGGGTGGTGAAGTCCATGAAGCCGAAAGCCTCACGCGATAAGTCGTCTGAAACCTTTTTGGTGGGGGTGGGTCTCAAGTCATATGGCGTCGCGGTCGATACGCTTTAGAAGCTGAAGTAAACCCATCGATACACCTGAGCGCGTCGGGGTGAAAACGAACGGCTTTGAGAGCTTGACTCGCATAAACTAGACCCCACGTAATGCCTGTTGGTTGGAGTTTGTTTCTCGGCTGACAGCGTAATGACTTGCAACAGGAGCTGTGTTGAACAATCAATGGTTTTCGAAAGTCGCGGTTTGGTTGGTGATTGCACTTGTGCTGTTCACTGTTTTCAAACAATTCGACCGCAGCACGGCTTCGGGCGGGCAAATCGGTTACTCCGATTTCTTGGAGGAGGTTCGCAGCAAGCGTATCAAGTCGGTGACCCTGCAAGAAGGCCAAGGCGGTACCGAGATCATTGCCACCACAAGCGATGACAAACGCCTTCGCAGTACGGCGACTTATCTTGACCGTGGATTGGTCGGTGACCTCATCAATGCTGGCGTCAAGTTTGACGTGAAGCCTCGCGAAGAGCCTTCGCTTCTCATGAACATTTTGGTCTCATGGGGCCCGATGTTGTTGCTCATTGGCGTGTGGGTTTACTTTATGCGGCAAATGCAGGGCGGCGGCAAAGGCGGCGCTTTCAGCTTCGGCAAAAGCAAGGCTAAGTTGCTCGACGAAGCCAACAACACCACCACCTTTGCTGACGTGGCGGGTTGCGACGAAGCTAAAGAAGAAGTCAAGGAATTGGTCGACTTTTTGCGCGACCCCGCCAAATTCCAAAAGCTAGGCGGTCGCATTCCTCGCGGCATATTGTTGGTCGGGCCCCCCGGCACCGGCAAAACGCTATTGGCCAAGTCGATAGCGGGCGAAGCCAAGGTGCCGTTCTTTGCGATCAGTGGTTCCGACTTCGTCGAGATGTTTGTCGGTGTGGGCGCGGCCCGGGTTCGCGACATGTTTGAGCAAGCTAAGAAAAGCTCGCCATGCATCATCTTTATTGACGAAATTGATGCGGTCGGGCGTCATCGCGGTGCCGGTTTGGGCGGCGGCAACGACGAGCGCGAACAAACGCTGAACCAAATGCTGGTGGAAATGGACGGCTTCGAGACTAACGTCGGCGTCATCGTGATGGCTGCGACCAACCGACCTGACATTTTGGATCCGGCCCTATTGCGCCCGGGCCGCTTCGACCGGCAGGTTTACGTGACGCTGCCCGACGTGCGCGGTCGAGAACAAATCTAGAACGTCCACATGCGCAAAGTGCCCGTTGGTCAAGACATCCGTGCCGACATCCTGGCGCGTGGCACACCTGGTTTTTCAGGTGCCGACTTGGCTAACTTGGTGAACGAGTCGGCCTTGTTTGCAGCGCGTCGCAATGGCCGCGTGGTTGAGATGGTCGACTTCGAGAAGGCCAAAGACAAAATCATGATGGGCCCTGAGCGCAAGTCCATGGTCATGCCCGAGGAAGAGCGCAAGAACACGGCTTATCACGAGTCCGGCCATGCTTTGGTCGCACGTTTGATGCCCAAGACCGACCCTGTTCACAAGGTCACCGTGATTCCTCGTGGCCGTGCGTTAGGTGTGACCATGCAGTTGCCCGAAGGTGACCGCTACAGCTTGGACAAAGAACGCATGCTCTCGACCATTTCGGTGCTCTTCGGCGGCCGGATTGCGGAAGAAGTGTTCATGCACCAAATGACCACCGGTGCCAGCAATGACTTCGAGCGCGCCACGGCGATTGCCCGTGACATGGTCACCCGTTACGGTATGACCGATGAACTCGGCACGATGGTTTACGCGGAAAACGAAGGAGAAGTTTTCTTGGGCCGCTCGGTCACTAAAACCACCAGCATGTCGGAAGAAACGATGCGCAAAGTGGATGCAGTGATACGCCGGATCATCGATGAGCAGTACGCCATTGCGCGAAAATTGATCGAAGATAACCAAGACAAGATGCACGTGATGGCCAACGCATTGCTGGAATGGGAGACGATTGATGCTGAGCAAATTGACGACATCATGAACAACCGCACTCCGCGCCCGCCGAAAGACTGGACGCCCAGAAACACCAAACCGCCAGGTGGACCTTCCACGCCAGTGGCATCGGATCCCGCTCCTGCTGCGGCCTAGAACACCAAAAAGTTGGATACCGAAACGGGGCTGAGGCCCCGTTTTCCTTTTTCACCAGCTACCAATTTGGTCTCGCACCATTCGCGTTCAGACCTTCGCCGCATGATCTGGCAGACCACTCGATTTCGTATCGACCTCAGCGCGCCCCGTGTCATGGGCATCGTCAACGTCACGCCAGATTCTTTCTCTGATGGTGGTCAGTTTCTGAGCAGCGCCGCTGCGCTGTCGCACTGCGAAAGATTGGCCCGTGAAGGTGCCGACATCTTGGACATTGGGGCAGAGTCTTCGCGGCCCGGCGCGGCAGTGGTCAGTTGGCAAGAAGAGTGGCAGCGCTTGCATCCAGTGCTTGTGGGTGCGTTGAATCTAGGTGTCGCGGTGTCCTTGGACACCAGCAAAACTGAGGTGATGCAGCGCGGGCTTGACCTGGGCGTGGACATCATCAACGACATCAATGCGCTGCGGGCACCGGGTGCTGTGACTTGCGTGGTCAAGCACGGTCGGTGCGGGGTTTGCTTGATGCACATGCAAGGCCAGCCACAAGGCATGCAAACCGCGCCTGAGTATGTCGATGTGGTCGCCGAGGTGAAGGGGTTCTTGGCGCTCAGAGTCGAGGCCCTGAGAGTGCAGGGAGTGGAGTCTGAACGCCTGGTTTTGGACCCCGGTATTGGTTTTGGAAAGACCTTGGCGCACAACCTAGAGTTACTGCGCAGACAGGATGAACTGCTCGCTCTCGGTTTACCGCTGTTGCTCGGCTGGTCGCGCAAATCAACCCTCGGTGTGCTGACGGGCAAACCGGCAGACGAGCGACTCGTTGCCAGCGTGGCAGCGGCATTGGCGGCCCTTCAAAAGGGTGCCAGCATTGTGCGAGTCCACGATGTCGGGGCCACGGTAGATGCACTCAAAGTATGGAACGCGGCAGGTTTGCTGGTCTGATTCAAGTGCCCCACGGTTTGGCGCAGGACAAAATCGATGATGTGATCCGAGACAATTCGCTCAACATCCCAGTCAACGTACAGGAAGCGAGACAGCACCACCATGGGCAGAATTTACTTTGGCACTGACGGTATCCGCGGCACGGTCGGGCAGTCGCCCATCACCCCGGACTTCATGCTGCGCTTGGGTCATGCGGTAGGCCAAGTGCTCAAGCGCGAACAGCAAACGCAGCGCAAACCCAAGGTGCTGATCGGCAAGGACACCCGAATTTCCGGCTACATGATCGAATCGTCGCTCGAAGCCGGGTTCGCTTCTGCGGGTGTGGATGTGCTGCTCACTGGACCCTTGCCGACGCCCGGCGTGGCCTACCTGACCCGCACGCTCAAGCTCGATTTGGGCGTTGTGATCAGTGCTTCTCACAATCCGTTCGACGACAACGGCATCAAGTTTTTCTCTTCGCGCGGTGAGAAGCTTACCGAAGCTTGGGAGCGAGAGGTGGAGGCCATGCTGGCCACTTCGCCGCAGTGGGTGCCGTCTGCCGAACTCGGAAAGGCCAAGCGCCTGGAGGACGCGCGCGGGCGTTACATTGAATTTTGCAAGGGAACTTTTGGTGCCGATTTGTCGTTGAAAGGTTTGAAGATCGTCGTCGACGCTGCCCATGGTGCGGCGTATCACGTGGCTCCCGACGTGTTTCACGAACTGGGCGCTGACGTGGTGGCCATTGGCTGCAGCCCCAACGGAGTCAACATCAACTCCGGTTTTGGTGCTACCGCACCCGCCGCGTTGGTTCAGGCGGTAAAAGACAATCGTGCCGACTACGGCGTTGCGCTGGACGGAGACGCCGACCGTTTGCAGCTGGTGGACGCCTCCGGCCGTCTGTACAACGGCGACGAGTTGCTGTACGTCATGGTGGCCGACCGATTGGCGCAAGGCCTCGTCGTGCCTGGCGCAGTGGGCACTTTGATGACCAACATGGCGGTGGAGTTGGCCATTCAGGCGCGCGGCGTCGAGTTTGTCCGCGCCAAGGTCGGCGACCGCTATGTTTTGGAAGCGCTGTCAGCCCGCAGCTGGTTGCTGGGCGGCGAGGGCTCTGGCCACTTGTTGGCGCTTGACAAGCACACAACTGGCGACGGCATCGTCAGCGCTTTGCAGGTGCTGCAGGCCATCAGCCGAAGCGGCAGAACGTTGGCACAGCAGCTCAGCGAAGTGACGCTGTTCCCACAAGTGCTCATCAATGTGCGCTTGAAGCCGGGCCAAGACTGGAAATTGAACGCGGCGCTCGCCGAAGCGCAGCGCAGCGTGACGGCCGAGTTAGGAAGCTCTGGCAGGGTTTTGATACGGCCATCGGGTACCGAGCCTTTGCTGCGGGTGATGGTGGAAGCGAGTAACGCACAGCAGGCACAAGCCTGTGCGCAGCGCATGGCGGACACCTTGCGCTGAAAGGTTCTTAAATGAACGTTTTGTGACGCGAAGATGACGGTTCTTGGCCAAACGGCCGGTGTTTTTTTGAGCCCCAGAGCCCGGAGACACTAAATAAGTCACAAGCAATTCACGTGCTTGTCACAATCCACTTTTAAAGTCTTGACACGTTATCACTGCCCCTGGCGGGGACGAAAGGCGAGTCCATGAACTTCAAAGCAACCTCCCTGTCGGCGTTGGCCGTTTTTGGGTTTTCTTCCCTGGTCGGCGGCGTCGCGCAAGCGCAAGACGTGACCGGTGCCGGTGCCACCTTTCCGGCCCCGTTGTACGCCAAATGGGCGGATGCGTACAACAAAGTCACTGGCGCACGCATCAACTACCAATCGATCGGCTCCAGTGCGGGCTTGAAGCAAATTCGCGGTAAGACGGTTGACTTTGGTGCTTCAGACATGCCTCTGAAGGACGAAGAACTCGCGGCAGATGGCTTGGTGCAATTCCCCGTGGTCATTGGCGGTGTGGTGCCTGTGGTCAACATCAAGGGCATTGCTCCGGGCCAGATCAAGCTCACGGGACGTGTGCTGGGCGACATCTACCTCGGCAAAATCACCAAATGGAATGACGTCGCGCTGACCAGTCTTAACCCTGGCGTGCCTCTGCCAGACGAGGTAATTTCTGTTGTTCGTCGCGCCGACGGTTCAGGGACAAGTTTCATATTCACCAACTATTTGTCAAAGGTGAACGAAGATTGGAAGACCAAGGTTGGCGAGGGCACTGCGGTGAACTGGCCTCTGGGCACAGGCGGAAAAGGCAACGAAGGCGTGGCGGCGTTCGTCACGCGCCTGCCTAACTCGATTGGCTACGTTGAATACGCCTATGTGAAACAAAACAAGATGACCTACACCTTGTTGAAAAATAAGGATGGCAACTTCGCAACCCCTGATGATTTGAACTTCAAAGCTGCCGCTGCCGGTGCAGACTGGAGCAAAACCTTCTATCAAGTCCTGACGGAGCAAGCCGGCAAAGATACGTGGCCGCTGTCCGGTGCCACATTCATCATGATGCACAAGGCGCAGGACAAGCCAGTTCAGGCCAGCAACTCCTTGAAGTTCTTTGAATGGGCCTTCAATTCAGGCGACAAGATGGCGGCTGACTTGGAATACGTTGCACTTCCGGATCCGGTCAAGACCTTGGTCCGCAAGCAGTGGCTTGAGGTGAAAGACGCTTCAGGCAAAGTCATCGCGTTCAAATAAACGGTTCTGTCGATTCCTGTGTGAACCACGCTGACAGCACCATCCCGTACTCTGTCAGCCTCACCTGATCGGATGTAACGTGGCCGCTACACTGCCTGCCTCTTCATATCAAGCCGCCACTATGCAGCGTTCAGACCCCATGGGCAGACCTCCCCCGGTCAGGCGTTCCTCGTCGTGGGCTGACAAAGTTTTTTCGTCGTTGGCGCACGCCGCTGCGCTTCTGACCTTGGGTTTGTTGGTAGCCATCATCGCCTCGCTTGTGATCGGTGCCATGCCCGCGATTCGCGAGTACGGCTTGAGCTTTTTGTGGCGCAGCGAGTGGGACCCGGTCAAGAACAGCTACGGCGGCTTGGTGATGATCTATGGCACTCTGATGACGTCATTCATCGCGCTGTGCATCGCGGTGCCGGTGAGCTTCGGAATCGCACTTTTCCTCACCGAGTTGTCACCGCACTGGCTGCGTCGACCCTTGGGCATCGCGGTGGAATTGTTGGCCGCCGTGCCGTCGATCGTTTATGGCATGTGGGGTTTGCTGGTGTTCAGCCCCGTGCTTTCCACTTTTGTGCAGCGGCCTTTGCAAAAGCTTTTTGGTGATGTGCCCATCTTGCGCGATTTGGTGTCAGGCGCGCCGGTAGGCATCGGCATTTTGTCGGCCGGAATCATCTTGGCCATCATGATCATTCCCTTCATCGCCGCGGTGATGCGGGATGTATTCGACGTGACACCGCCGATGTTGAAAGAGTCGGCCTATGCCCTCGGCGCGACCACCTGGGAAGTTGTTTTCAAGGTGGTGTTGCCTTACACAAAAACAGGGGTGGTTGGCGGCATCATGCTCGGCTTAGGTCGAGCGATCGGAGAAACGATGGCGGTCACTTTTGTGATTGGCAACTTCAACCAACTCAACAGTTTGTCCGTCTTCGAAGCGGCCAACAGCATTACCTCGGCGCTGGCGAATGAGTTCGCTGAGGCGAGCGACGGCTTGCATCAAGCCTCGTTGATTTACCTCGGCTTGGTGCTGTTCTTCATCACGTTTGTGGTCTTGTCGCTGTCCAAGTTGCTGCTCTCGCGGCTGAAGAAAAGCGAAGGGAGCCGCACATGAACGCCGACAGTCTGGCCGCTTCCCCTGACGCCTCTCGGGTGGCTCACCACAAACGGCGCAAACTGACGAACGCGGTGGCCTTGACGCTGTCGCTCAGCGCCATGGCGTTCGGACTGTTCTGGTTGACTTGGATACTGTTTGAGACGGCTCGGCTCGGCATCGGTGGTTTGACGTGGTCAATTTTTAGCGAAATGACACCGCCGCCTCAGGCCGACACCGGTGGCCTGTCAAACGCTATTTTTGGCTCCCTGATGATGGTGTCCCTGGCCACCATGCTCGGCACGCCGATTGGGGTGATGGCGGGGATTTACCTCGCCGAGTACGGGCAAAAAACTTGGCTCGGTAGCACCGTGCGATTCATCAACGACATCTTGTTGTCGGCCCCCAGCATCGTCATTGGTTTGTTCATCTATACCGTGGTGGTGGCACCGATGAAGGGCTTTTCCGGTTTTGCGGGTGTGCTTGCGTTGGCGTTGATCGTCATTCCCGTGGTGATCCGAACCACCGAGAACATGCTGACCCTCATACCCAATGCGCTGCGTGAAGCGGCTTACGCTTTGGGCACACCGAAATGGAAAGTCATCGGCAAAATCACCTTGAAGTCAGCTCGCGCCGGTGTTCTCACTGGCGTGCTGTTGGCGGTGGCACGCATCGCAGGTGAAACAGCGCCGCTTTTATTCACCGCGCTGTCGAATCAATTTTGGACCTCCAGCCTGGGTGAACCCATGGCCAGCTTGCCGGTGACGATTTTCAAGTTTGCGATGAGTCCTTACGAGAATTGGCAGCAGCTGGCCTGGGCGGGGGTTTTCCTGATCACGCTGGGTGTCTTGGCGTTGAACATTGCCGCGCGGGTGTTATTCCGCAGCAAGAACTGACCGTTCGCGAACTCTGAAACCGGAACCAAGCCAAGGGGCACCACATGGACACACGAGTTGATTTGCCGGTACACGAGAAAGTCAAACTCTCGATACGCCATCTGAATTTTTATTACGGCAGCTTCCTGGCGCTGAAGAACATCAGTTTGGACATTCCAGAAAAGAAAGTCACCGCTTTTATTGGGCCTTCGGGTTGTGGCAAGTCGACCTTGCTGCGTACCTTCAACCGCATGTTTGAGCTTTATCCCGAGCAGCGCGCTGAGGGCGAAATTTTGTTCGACGGCGAAAACATTTTGGAGGGCAAGCAAGACGTCTCTCTGATGCGCGCCAAGGTCGGCATGGTGTTCCAAAAGCCCACGCCGTTTCCGATGTCGATTTACGACAACATCGCGTTTGGCGTACGGCTTTTTGAATCGTTGCCGCGCATAGAAATGGACGAGCGCGTTGAGTGGGCGCTGAAAAAAGCAGCGCTGTGGGGCGAGGTCAAAGACAAGCTCAACCAAAGCGGCTCGGGCTTGTCCGGTGGTCAGCAACAGCGTTTGTGCATCGCGCGTGGCATTGCCATCAAGCCTGAAGTGCTGTTGTTGGATGAGCCCTGTTCTGCTCTGGATCCGATATCCACCGGCAAGATTGAAGAGCTCATTCACGAGTTGAAAAGTGACTACACAGTGGTCATCGTGACGCACAACATGCAACAGGCTGCGCGCTGTTCTGACTACACCGCCTACATGTATCTGGGCGATCTGATTGAGTTTGGTCCTACCAGTGAACTTTTCATGAAGCCGAAGAAAAAAGATACCGAGGACTACATCACCGGTCGCTTCGGTTGAACTAATTTACGACCGTCAAACGCTGGATTTAGGAGAACACCATGAACGAAAAACACCTGTCAACTCAGTTCGATGCCGAGCTCAGCGGCATCTCGACCCGCGTGCTGGAAATGGGTGGTCTCGTGGAATCTCAAGTCGCCCAAGCGATCCATGCGCTGACCCATTTCAGCGGCGAAACGGCTTCCCAGGTGCTGGCGGTGGAGGAGAGGGTCAACGCCATGGAAATTGCCATCGACCGCGACATCTCCACCATCATCGCGCGACGCCAGCCGACGGCGGTGGATTTGCGACTGCTGATTGCGATCAGCAAAAGCATTGCCAACTTAGAGCGCGTTGGCGATGAGGCGGCACGAATCGCACGCACCGTGCAGCGGCTTATCAATTCCGGGGTGTCTACCCGCATGCGATTGCCGGTGAATGATTTGGCATTTGAGGCGGAGCTGGCGGTAACGCAGTTGCGAAAAGCACTTGACGCTTTTGCGCGTCTTGACGTCGAAAAAGCAATTGAAGTTTTGAAGCAAGACGATCAAATCGATCAAGAGTTCGAAGGACTGATGCGAAAGCTCATTACTTTCATGATGGAAGATCCGCGCACCATTTCGTCCAGCATCGATTTGATTTTTGTGGCCAAGGCCATTGAACGCGTCGGTGACCACGCCAAGAATTTGGCGGAAGTCATCATCTACGTGGTCAAGGGCATGGATGTTCGGCACAACTCAGTGGCCGATGTTGAATCGATGGTGCGCTGAATGGCACACCATATGAGCCGGGTGCTGGTGGTCGAAGACGAGCCAGCGATTGCCGAACTGATCGCCATCAATTTGCGACATGCAGGCTACGAAGTGACCGTCGCGGCCAACTCCGACCAGGCGCAAGTGGCCGTGGACGGCGTGCTCCCCGATTTGGTGGTGCTCGACTGGATGCTGCCCGGCCAAACAGGCTTGGCCTTGGCCAAAGCTTGGCGCGCGCAAACGCGCACACGCGCCCTGCCAATCATCATGCTCACTGCCAAAGCGGAAGAGGGCGACAAGATTTCTGGCCTCGACGCCGGTGCCGACGACTACCTGACCAAACCGTTTTCGACCAGCGAACTGCTGGCCCGCATCCGCGCCGTGTTGCGCCGCAAAGCGCCCGAAGCGCTGGACACCGTGGTCGACGTGGGTGGCTTGCAACTGGACCCTGCCACGCGCCGAGTGACGCGCGCAGAGCGTGAAGTCAAGGTGGGCCCAACCGAATTCCGCTTACTGCACTTTTTCATGACCCACCCTGAGCGTGTGCACAGTCGGTCGCAGTTGCTGGACCGTGTTTGGGGTGACCACGTGTTCATCGAAGAGCGCACCGTAGATGTTCACATCAAGCGCCTGCGTGAGGCCTTGGACGTGGTGCACTGCGCAGCGATGATCGAGACGGTTCGGGGCGCGGGCTATCGCCTGACCCAGGCCGCTGCGATGGTGCAGACGACCTGACACGCTGACACGCTAAAAACTGAAGCCTGACTCGAAGCGTATTCCATGGAATGGCTGATACCGCGCATCTTGGCCAGCCTGGTTTGGGTTCTGGTGGGCGGCGCTGCAGGCATGTTCTTGGGCGAACGCTACGCCCACGGCGCGTTGGGTGCCTTGCTGGGCGCGGGGTTTGGCGTGTTTGTGCACTCCTTGGTTGACGCCGTGCGGGCAGAAAAATTGGTGCAATGGCTGCGCGGCAAACAAGTCAACAACGCGCCGCGAGGCGGCGAATTTTGGGGCGAGGTGGGCTACCGCGTCGAGCGTTCTGTGAGGCGCCTTGAGGGCAGCGTGCTGGACGAGCGCGAGCAGCTCGATGAGTTTTTGTCGGCGATTGAGGCGTCCCCCAACGGCGTGATGATGCTGGACGCCAGCGACCAGATCCAGTGGTGCAATTCTGAAGCTGGCGACCATTTTGGTTTGGACCCGCAGCGCGACAAACACCAGCGTGTGACCAATCTTGTTCGAGCGCCTGCCTTTGTGGATTACCTGCAGCGAGGTGCTTTCAACGAGGCTGTAGTTTTCCCCGGCCCGGGTTCGCGCGGCAGCGTGTCGGTGCTGGTCAGGCCCTACGGTGACGGTATGAAGTTGGTTCTGTCGCAAGACGTGACCGAACGCGAACGCAATGACAGCATGCGGCGCGACTTCGTGGCCAATGTCTCGCATGAAATTCGCACCCCGCTGACCGTGCTTTCGGGTTTCATTGAAACGATGGTGAATTTGCAGCTGAGCGACGTGGAACGCCGCCGCGTGATGGAGTTGATGGCGCAGCAAACCCGGCGCATGCAAAGCTTGGTGGGCGACTTGTTGACCTTGGCGCAGTTGGAAGGCAGCCCACGCCCCGCGCCGGACCGATGGGTCAACCTGCAGCGCTTGTTTTTGCAAGTCCATGCCGATGCGCAGGCGCTGTCGGCCGGTCGGCATCATTTTCTGTTTCAAGCGCCCCTCGAAGTCCAACTGGCCGGTGCCGAGAGCGAACTGCTGAGTGCTTTGGCCAATTTGGTGACCAATGCGGTGCGCTACACGCCAGCCGACCGCAGTATCGCGGTGAGCTGGTGTGGCCGAAATGATGGCAGCGGCGAAATCGAAGTCAAAGACGATGGGCCGGGCATCGCGCGCGAACATCTACCGCGTTTGACGGAACGGTTTTACCGAGTGGACGGAAGCCGTTCGCGCGACACGGGTGGCACGGGTTTGGGCCTGTCCATCGTCAAGCATGTGATGCTGCGCCACGGCGGCGAACTTGACATTCAAAGCGAGCTAGGCAAGGGCTCATCATTCAAGCTCATCTTCCCAAGTGCGCGGGTCAGAACCATCGGTGCGACAAACGCTGCTGCACCCGCAGTCCCTGCTTTGTCGATCCCACTTCTGCCGCCACTTGCCGCCAAGTCGGCGGGCGACGCCGTCTCTTCGTCACCGGTGGCACTCTGACGCGGCGTCAGGGCAACTTGCGGTAGATCGCGGTCACCTCGTCTTTGTCGGTTGGTCTGTTCACACGGGCTACCAAGACCCATGTGGGCGGTGGCGGCAGCGGGGTCAGGCGAAGTTCTTGACGCAGCCAGTGGTTGCACCTGGTGGTTGAGAGTGTTTGCGTGGTTTCCACTTTGTAACCGCCCATGTATTCCAGGGCCACACCTTGGCCGCGCACGACGTTGTTGGTGGCCATACAACTTCCCATAGGCACGTGCACGGCGATCTGGTCTATCAACGGGCGATAGCTTCGACCGTGGTCTAGCAGCGGCAACCACAGCGTCATCAGCAGCAACCAGCACAGCGCCACGCCGCTGGCGGGCAACACCATGCTCTTCCACAACGGGTGCCGGTTGCGCCCTGTGCGCCATTGCACCAACCACAGCCAGGCCAAGGTGCCTGCGGCTGCAAATGCCAATTCAACGGCAGAAAACGGGGCTTTAAAGCCCGGCACCAAACGCGCCACGTTCGCGGCCGGTTGAGCCGGTGAACCCGTCTGCATCGCAACGTAGATCACCCAAATGACGATGGCACTGCCGCTGAAGAAAAAGACTGAAAACCAGTCGATGGCTGCGGCAGCACCGCGCTTCAGCGTGGGCAAGGAAAACGCAGCCAGCACGGCCAAGCCCGGAAGGCCCAGGAGCAAAGCGCGGTCGGATCCGCCCATGGCAACGCTGGCAAGCAAGCTGGTGCTCCACACCACAACCGGCACAGCGATATGACGCTTGAGCCATTGACGCCGCCAACGCCACAAAGTCAACAGGGCCAGCGGCCAACACGGCCACAGGAACCATGCAAATTCCTTCAGCAAGGCCAATACTTGAGGCGTATCGTGATACGACCCCAGACGCCAGCCCCAGGCGCCGAGTCCAGAGGCCACGGCGGTGGTCAGCACGGCGCTCGCCGCAATCCAAGTCGTGAACTGCCTGACCGTTGCGTAGCTTGAATTCCAGCTCACCACGGCACCCACGGCAGCCAAGGCCAGCGCCATGGCCGGTGCGCCGCTGGCAGCCAGCGCTGGCAAGGCCAGCAGAACTGCCGCTTTGGGTTTGATGCCCCTGAAGGCGCTGGCAGCCATGGCGTAAAGGAACAAGGACACGCTGGCCAATTGCATCAGCTCTGGCGTGGTTTCGTGGCCCAGTTGAAGCAAGCCCAAAGTGGCGATCAAGGCGAGCAGCGCACCGTCGGCCATGGCTCGCGCGTAGTCCACCGGGTCGGCTTCGCCGCCGAAGGCGAACGGAACCGGTTGCGCTGCATCGGTTCGGGCCAGGTGGTAAGTCGAGTACCACGTCAGCACCAACACGCCCACCAGCAGAAAGGCAAAAGGCAAGCGCGCGGCAAGCGCCGGGTTGATGCCCCAGCCCAACAATTTGATGGCCGCAGCGCCCAGCCAAAACGGCAGCACTGCGGTTTCCGGTGGCAGGCCCGTGACGGTAGGCGTAAGCCAGCCTGACTGGCCTTGCGCGATGCTTAGCATGTAGCCGAAGGCGGTGATGTCGGCACCGCGCCACGGATCGCGGCCAAACAAGCCAGGCAAGACATAGGCGGCGCAAAACAGCAGTAAAGCGATGCGCGGCAGGCGCTGAACAGCGCGTTGCGTGACAAGGGCGGGATTGGGCAGATTCAAGTCAGTACTTTGAGAGGACGCAAGAAAAAAGGCAGCCGAAGCTGCCTTTTCATCATCGCACTGCGGACTCGATCACTTCTTGAGGTGAGCGAACTTGTTGCGGAATTTCTCGACGCGACCGCCCAAGGAGTCGACGCTTTTTTGGGTGCCGGTGTAGAAGGGGTGGGACTCGCTGGTGGTCTCCAGCTTGTAGAGCGGCAAATCGCGACCGTCTTCCATCTTGACCATCTCGCGCGTCTGGGCACAGGAGCGCGTTACAAATTTGAAACCGTTCGACAAATCTACAAAGCAGATGTCGCGGTAGTTGGGGTGTATGCCTTCTTTCATGGGAAATCCTGTTTTCTGGTGAATCGATTCGGTAGCCACGTCCCGACAGTCACAACGCCGCAGCACGCACTTTCCGCTTGGCGGATAGCCTCAGAGTGTAGCTTGAGCTGGTCCGCCTCTCGACCAAATCAACCGCCGCGACGCATCATGTCGAAGAAATCGTGGTTGTTCTTGGTCGATTTCATTTTGTCGAGGATGAATTCCATCGCCTCAATCTCGTCCATCGGGTACAGCAGTTTTCGCAAAATCCAAGTCTTTTGCAAGATCTCGGGCTTGAGCAACAGCTCTTCGCGGCGTGTGCCCGACTTGTTCAGCAAGATGGAGGGGTACACGCGTTTCTCGGCCATGCGGCGGTCGAGGTGAATTTCGCAGTTGCCTGTGCCTTTGAATTCTTCGTAAATCACCTCGTCCATGCGGCTGCCGGTGTCGACCAAGGCGGTGCCAATGATGGTGAGTGAGCCGCCTTCTTCAACGTTGCGGGCCGCACCGAAAAAGCGCTTGGGTCGCTGCAAAGCGTTCGAGTCCATGCCGCCGGTCAACACCTTGCCACTGGACGGCAGCACGTTGTTGTAAGCGCGGGCCAGGCGGGTGATGGAGTCGAGCAAAATCACCACGTCTTTTTTCAGTTCCACCAAACGCTTGGCGCGCTCAATCACCATTTCGGCCACTTGCACGTGGCGCGCAGCGGGCTCGTCAAAGGTTGAGCTGATTACTTCACCGCGCACGGTGCGCACCATTTCGGTCACCTCTTCGGGGCGCTCGTCCACCAGCAAAACGATGAGGTAAACGTCGGGGTGGTTGGCTACCAGCGCATGGGCAATCTGCTGCATCATGACCGTTTTGCCGGTCTTGGGCTGGGCTACCAGGAGGGCGCGTTGGCCTTTGCCGATGGGCGCAATCAGGTCAATGATGCGACTGGTGATGTTCTCTTCCGACTTGATGTCGCGTTCCAACCTGAACTGTTCTTTGGGGAACAGAGGTGTCAGGTTTTCAAACATGATTTTGTGTTTGCTTTCCTCGGGCGTCAGCTCGTTGACACGGTCCACTTTGACCAGCGCAAAGTAGCGCTCACCGTCTTTGGGAACGCGCACTTCGCCTTCTACCGCATCGCCGGTGTGCAGGTTGAAGCGGCGGATCTGGCTAGGGCTGAGGTAGATGTCGTCGGTGGACGCCATGTAGCTGGCGTCGGGCGCGCGCAAAAACCCGAAACCGTCGGGCAGCACCTCCAGCACGCCGTCGCCGAACACCTGCTCACCGCCTTTCGCGCGCTTCTTCATGATCGCGAACATCAGCTCTTGCTTGCGCATGCGAGCCACCGCCTCGATCTCCAACGCCTCGCCCATTTTGATGAGCTCCGAGACGTGTAACGCTTTCAGTTCTGACAAGTGCATGGGCTTAGACCGAGGGAGTGTGGGATGTTGTCGCCTGACGGAGTTGCAGGACGGCGGTGGTACGTCGGGACATCAAACTTCGCGGCTTGCGGCGTTCAGCTGATTCAAGTCTGGTGCCACTGTTTGGCTTCAAGACGGGGGCGACTTCAAAACAAGGTGAGGAGGGGGAATCGACTCCGCGCTTGACCTTGTAAGGCCGGGGAGCCGACTTTCAGGCGCGTCAGCGTGGCAGCTAACGTTGCGACAAAAACCGTAGGATCAAATCCCATCAGTCTTTGGCGTACACCGAATTATAGGTGAGGATCGATAAAGGCTGTCAACTGCGATTTCGACATCGCGCCGGTGCGGGTGGCGACCACTGCACCGCCCTTGAAAACCATCAAAGTAGGCATGGCGCGAACGCCGTAGCTGGCAGTCACACCAGGATGTTTGTCGACGTCGACCTTCACGATTTGCAGCCGCCCGTCGTGGCTGGCAGCCACCTCGTCGAGGGCCGGTGCCATGCCGATGCAGGGGCCGCACCATTCGGCCCAAAAATCGACCAAAACGGGTTTGCTGGACTTCAAAACGTCGGCGTCAAAAGACGCTTCAGAGGCATGTTTAATCAGGTCGCTGCTCATAGGGGGTTCCTCCAACGGACGCCGCATAGAAAATACGGCAAGGCAGAATGATTCTGACACAGCGGCCCGCGCCACCACGGCGCTCTCCGGCCACAGCGCACGAGAGTTTCCACATGACAGCCTTCACTATCCTTGCGCTTGACACCGGCCTCGACGACCCTTGGTCTGCGATGGTTTCTCTAATAAAGGCTTGGTCAGACGCAGAAAGAATTGAGCTTCGCGATGCCGTGTTGATGTTGCCCATCTCGCAACATTTGCCCTTGGCCCGATTGGCGTGGGCCCGCGCTGGCGGCTGGATGCCGCGCATCGAGACGGTGCAAAGCTTGGCGCGCAGCCTGCCGTCAACGCCGGGCCAGGAAGTGGTCGCGGGGCAAATTTGCTTCGATGTCGCCACCGACCGCCTGCAAGCCGCGCGCATGCTGCGCGCGCAAACCTGGGCCCAGGCAGCGGACCGCCGAGCCTTCGACTTGGCCGCCGCCTCGTTGGTGGACACCGCCCATGCGTTGGCGCGCGCCGCTGCGTACGTCGAGCCTGCGCAGCGGGCCGCCCACTGGGAGCAGGCGCGGGCTTTGTTTGGGCAGCCCACATCAAGTTTGGGTCAGCGCGAGCGTCTGCTGTGCCGCGTCGCCGTTGAATGGGCTGCCGCGTCTGCCGACCCGGCCACCGACCGCTTGTTTGCGCTGCGCCCCTCGGCTTGGATCAGCGTTCAAGCGGGCGGCCACGACGTCTTGGTGCAGCGCTTGATGGCCGTTTCAGAAGTGCCCACTTTGTGCGTTGATGCCGATGCGCCGTTGGCCGCAGCGCAGCTGAAAAGCCATCACAGCATCGCGGTTTGCGACCACTTTGAAGACGAAGCCCAGCGAACTGCGGCGGCTGTGATTTCGAACCTGAATCAGGGCCGCAGCCCGGTCGCCTTGATCGCCCAAGACCGCGCGCTGATCCGGCGCGCCCGTGCTTTGCTCGAGCGCCAAGCCATACCGGTTCGCGATGAGACGGGCTGGAAGTTGTCCACCACCCGCGCTGCCGCCAGTTTGCACAGCGTGCTGGCTTGCGCCGCACACGACGCCTCGGCTGACGCTTGGTTGGATTGCTTGAAAACTTCAGACGCCAATGCCAGCGCGGTGGATGCGCTCGAGCGCACCTGGCGCGGCCACAGCGTCAAACAAGCGCGCTACGGCGATCTCGATGCGCTCGCACCCGAAGCGCGCGATGTGCTGAGGCGCGCGGTGCAAGCCGTGGCCCCGTTGACCGAGCGGTCGCAGCGCACGCTCGCGGCCTGGTTGGATGCCCTGCGCACAGCCTTGCAGCAGATCGGGCTGTGGGAAGGCTTGCAGGCCGACGAAGCCGGTCGCCAGGTGCTCAACCGCTTGGGCTTGATGTCAGCACATGGCCAGGAGAGTTTCGGTTTTCAAGCTGAGGCCTTGCTCTTTCAAACCTTCAGCGATTGGGTGGATGCGACCTTGGAGTCGGCCTCCTTCATACCCAGCAGCGAGGCCAACGCGCCCGTTGTCATTACCCCGTTGGGACAAGCCATGCTGCGGCCC
>JANPNT010000367.1:0-3192 GCA_031427655.1 Burkholderiales bacterium | reverse complement strand
TGCCGCCCCAGCGCAATTCCCGATCATCCTGAGCCTGTCGAAGGACAAGCTCAGGATGATCGGGATGGGTGGTGTGGCGAAGTTCAAAAACATCACCAAGACCGAAAGCCCCGGTCAAAATCGCCCCATGATCCCTTGGCTCAACGACTCCACCACCGCGCTGCCCAATACCTCCACCGCCCTGGCCGCAGGCAGCGAAGCACCGGGCCTGTTGGCTGCCGGAGGCGAGCTCACACCCCAGCGCCTGACCGAGGCCTACAACCACGGCGTGTTCCCTTGGTACAGCGAAGGCCAGCCGATTTTGTGGTGGGCACCTAACCCGCGCATGGTGCTGTTGGTGGACGAATTCAAGCTGTCCAAATCGCTGCGCAAAACCGTCACAAAGTTCAACCACACGCCCGGTTGCGAGCTGCGCATCGACAGCGACTACAAAAGCGTCATGCAAGCCTGCGCCAACGCACCGCGCGACGGTCAAGACGGCACCTGGATTGTTGATGAAATGATCGACGCCTACACCGCTTGGCACCGTTTAGGCCGCGCCCACAGCTTTGAAGTGTGGGTCGACGGCGAGCTGACAGGCGGCCTGTACGGCGTGAGTTTTGGCCGCATGTTTTTTGGTGAGTCGATGTTCGCGCGGCGCACCGACGCGTCGAAAATTGCACTGGCCGCGCTGGTGTGTTTTTGCCGCGAGCACGGCGTCGATTTGATTGACTGCCAACAACGCACGGAACACCTCACTTCCATGGGCGGGCGTGAACTAAGTCGCGCCGAGTTTGAGGGGCTGTTGACACCACGCCTGAGGGAAGCGGACATCACCGACTGGTCCTATCATCCAAGTCTGTGGGCGCACTTGAAACCCGAGAAATTGGACAGCGCCTAGCCGCCAAATTGCACCGTGACGCACCCCAAAGAACTCCCCCTCGCATCGCTCCAGTTCTACGCCACTGCGCCTTATCCGTGCAGTTACGTCGAGGGGCGGCAAGCGCGTTCACAGGTCGCCACACCCAGCCACCTCATCAACTCCGACGCGTACTCGGCGCTGGTTTCCAACGGCTTTCGGCGCAGCGGCATGTTCACCTACCGGCCGTTTTGCGACGGCTGCCGCGCCTGCGTTCCGCTGCGCGTGCCGGTAGCCACCTTCGTGCCCACGCGCAGCCAACGCCGCGCCTGGAAAGCCCATGACGACCTGCAAGCGCGTGTGCTGCGCTTGGGTTTTGTGGCCGAACATTACGAGCTGTACTTGCGCTACCAAAGCGGTCGCCACAGCGGCGGCGGCATGGACCACGACAGCATTGACCAGTACACCCAGTTCTTGCTGCAAACCCGCGTCAATTCACGCTTGGTCGAGTTCCGCGAGCCCGGCATTCCGGGCATCAACAACGGCCTGGGCAAGCTGAAAATGGTGTCGATCTTGGACGTGTTGAACGACGGCTTGTCGGCGGTTTACACCTTCTACGAGCCCGAACCCAACACCAGCTACGGCACCTTCAACGTCCTGTGGCAGGTCGAGCAAACGAAGCTGCTGAAGCTGCCCCACGTCTACCTCGGCTACTGGATTGCCCAGAGCAACAAGATGGCCTACAAGGCGCAGTACAGGCCGCATCAACAGTTGCTGGACGGGGAGTGGCTTGACGAGCCGGTGGGTGTTTCAGACCCTGCGCGCATCGCGCCTTAGAAGTCCGCTTCTGGCTGGCCCTTCGACAGGCTCAGGGCGGACGGGAAATATTTATCTTTCGAACTTCGCAACGCCTGCCCTCCCCGTTCGGGCTGAGCTTGTCGAAGCCCCGGCTCCAACGCGGATGCTCTGCGCTTCCCACCCCGTTCGCCCTGAGGTATCGAAGGGTCCGTGCAAGACTTCCTTCGACAGGCTCAGGACGGTCGGAAGAGCCACCTCAGTCCGAACGGGATTTTGCATGCGCGAGGCAGCCCCAAATTCACGCACGCAACAACCGCCCCACCACCTCATCCGCAATTGCCAAACAAGCCGTCAGCCCCGGCGACTCCATCCCGAACAAGTTCACCAAACCCACCACCCCATGCTCACGCGGGCCGTGAAATTCAAAGTCCAACCCACTGCTTATCTTTGGCCGCACGCCGCTGTAAGCAGGCTGCAACGCACCGCGAGGCAAGCCCGGCCAGTAACGCCGAATGGCATCCTCAAAACCGTCAGCTCGCGCCGCTTCCACGCGGTAGTCAATGTCGGCCGGCGAAGCCGGTGAAATCCACTCCACATCAGGCCCAAAGCGCGCTTGGCCCGCCAAGTCCAGCGTCAAGTGCACGCCCAACCCCGCCGCTTGGGGCAAGGGGTAAATCAGGCGGCTGAACGGCGCAGGCGCAGCCAACGAAAAGTAGCTGCCTTTGGCGTAAGCAGCAGTCGGCACACCCTGCAAGGCCATGCTCGCCGCCAAGCCCGGAGCCCACAACCCGGCCGAATTCACCACCAACTTCGCAGCCAGTTGCATCGGCGCATCACCGCCCACTTGCAGCACGTGGCCATGCTCGTTAGACGTCACCGAAACCACAGGCGCACGCAGCGCAACCGCGCCACCATGTCGCTCCAAATCGCCCTGCAAAGCCAGCATCAAACCGTGGCTGTCGATGATGCCGGTGGACGGCGACCACAGCGCCGCACTCGCCACCAACGCAGGCTCCATGGCCTGCGCCTGCTCGCCGCTGAGCCACTGCACATCACTCACGCCGTTGGCCAAAGCCTGTGCATGCAAGCGCTGCAAATCAGCCCACTGCGATTCATCGGTCGCCACCAACAACTTGCCGCAGCGCCGATGCGCCACACCGTGCGATTCGCAGAAGCCGTAAAGCCGTTCGCGCCCTGCCACACACAAACGCGCTTTGTTCGAAGTGGTCGGGTAATAAAGGCCCGCGTGGATGACCTCGCTGTTGCGCGAACTGGTCTCGGTGCCAATGGCAGCGGCGCGGTCGAGCACGATGGTTTCCAAGCCGCGCATCGCCAGCGCTCGGCCAACGGCCAAGCCAATTACACCTGCTCCGATGACAACTGCGTCAACCGCTTCCACCATGATCACGACGCCTTTTCATCAGTAGCGCGCCCCATGGCGACGCCTGCATTTTTTGACCCACGGATTCAACTGACGCCTCTGGTGCGAACACCGCGAAATCGCATCCATTCGCCGCAAAAATACGTGCTCGCCTAATTTATGTTTTGTTTCACAT
>JANPNT010000366.1:0-6571 GCA_031427655.1 Burkholderiales bacterium | reverse complement strand
AGCTTCGTCGATTGCTTCGAACCCGAATCGGGCCCGGCCACGCCGAGCGACAGTTCAATCACGCCTTTGGACGCCATTGCGCCTTCACCCGCGCTTGACCAGAAAAACGACCCGCCTTGAAAGCAACTGAATGACACGTTCTGCGAAAGTCGCTTTGGTCACCGGCGCGGGTTCAGGCATAGGCCGCGCGGTTTCGTTGAGTTTGTTGAGCGCGGGTTACGGCGTGGTGCTGGCAGGACGACGATTGCAAACGCTGCTCGAGACCGCCGCTTTGGCTGGTGAACACCAAGCCAACGCCTTCGCGGTGGCGGCCGATGTGAGCGACCCGACTTCGGTGGCGACATTGTTCAACGACGCGCAAACGCGCTTTCAGCGCCTCGACCTGTTGTTCAACAACGCTGGCACCAGCGCACCTGCCGTGCCGATGGACGAGTTGACCTTTGAGCAGTGGAAAACGGTGGTGGACATCAATCTGACCGGCGTTTTCTTGTGCACCCAAGCCGCCTTCAAGCAAATGAAAGCGCAAAGCCCGCAGGGCGGCCGCATCATCAACAACGGCTCGATTTCAGCGCACGCGCCGCGTCCTTTTTCAGCGCCTTACAGCGCTACGAAACACGCCATTACCGGTCTTACAAAAGCCACCTCGCTGGACGGCCGAGCCCACAACATAGCCTGCGGCCAAATTGACATTGGCAACGCCGCCACCGAGATGACCACGCGCATGGCGCAAGGCATCTTGCAAGCCAACGGCAGTTTGATGGCCGAGCCGCGGATGGACGTTCAAGTCGTTGCCAACGCGGTGTTGCACATGGCCAGCTTGCCACTCGAAGCCAATGTGCAGTTCATGACGGTAATGGCGACTGCCATGCCGTTTGTGGGGCGTGGCTGATTCAGTCAAGTGCTGGCTGCCGCTGACATCAAGCTGCCACATCACTGACACGAAACCGTCATGAAGCTTGCCTACCGTCGAGGTTTACTCCACTTCGGTACAAGCTCATGTCACAAATCTCTGGTTCCCCCGTCACATTGCAAGATCCCGACGATCTTGAAAACAACCACAGTGGCAACCCTCACCTGAATGATGTGTTGGCGGCGCGATTGCACCGCCGTCACGTGCTCAAGGGTGGCATTGGCGCGTTGGCAGTGGCTGGTTTCGGCCCGACGGTGTTGGCCGGTTGTGGAGGTGGAGACGATGAGCCGGTGGTGCGCGAAGCCGCCAAGGCGCTGGGTTTCAACGGCATGAGCAAGTCTTTGGCCGACGCCGTTCAAGTGCCCGCTGGCTACACCGCGACGGTCATCTACGCCACTGGTGATTCCATCGATCCTGCGGTTCCGGCTTACCTTGGCAACGGCCTTGAGACCAACTACGCGCGCCGCGCTGGCGATCACCACGACGGCTTGGTTTACTTTGGTCTGAACGCGGGTGGCACCGCCCGCGACGGTGCGGGCACCGAACGCGCCCTGCTGGCCATCAACCACGAGAACATCACCGGCACCGCGCAGTTCATGCACCCGACCGGCGAAACCAACCTGACCGGCACCATGGCGCGCCCCGAGACCGAGGTGATCAAGGAGATCGAAGCCCACGGCGTTTCGGTGATTGAGATTCAAAAAACTTCGGGCAAATTTGCGTTGAACAAATCGTCCACCTTCAACCGACGCATCACCGCGCGCACTGAGATGACTATTTCCGGCCCGGTGCGCGGCAGCGACTTTGTCAAAACCAAGTTTTCGCCGAATGGTTTGATTTCGCGTGGCACCTTGAACAACTGCGGCTCGGGGTTGACGCCTTGGGGCACCTACGTCACAGCCGAAGAAAACTGGGCCGGGTACTTCATCCGCGATGCCGGTGACGACACCAAACGTCCGCAGCGCGAAAACACGCAACTGCTGCGAAACGGCCTGCGCCCCGCGTCGGCGGGTTTTGCGCATCGCCGTTGGGCCAGCGTGGTGCCAGCCGATGCGGCGTCCACCGACTTTGCGCGCTGGAATTGCAGCGTCAAGGGTGCCACCGCTGCAGACGATTTCCGCAATGAGCACAACACCTTTGGCTACATCGTTGAGATCGATCCGTACGACCCGAATTCGCGCCCGAAAAAGCGCACTGCCATGGGCCGACGCGCCAACGAAGGTGCGAGCTGCAGCGTGCCGAAGGCGGGTGAATCGCTGGCGTTCTACGTCGGCTGCGATTCGCGCGGTGAATACGTTTACAAATTCGTCACCAAGGCCGCTTGGGATGAAGCCGACCGCCAACGCGGCGGCATGGCAGCCGGTGACAAATACCTGGACGAAGGCACCATTTACGCCGCCAAATTCAACGCCGACGGCACCGGCACCTGGGTCAAAGTGGACTTGAGCAACCCGGCTGTGGCAGCAGGTGTACCCGTCAGCGCGCAGAACCCGGCGGGCTACACCTTTGCAGACCTGGCCGACATTTGCGTCAACACTCGGTTGGCCGCAGGCGCGGCGGGTGCCACGCGCATGGACCGCCCTGAATGGACGGCGGTGAACCCATTTAACGGGGAAATCTACGTCACCATGACGGAAAACCCCGACCGCGGTGCCGTCTCCACCGTCAGCGGGAACAACATCGCCAACCCCGACGTGGACGCCGCCAACCCGCGCTACTGGCTCGACAGCAAAGGTGTTTCCAGCCAAGGCCCTGCCTCAGCCGCACAGCGCGGCAACGTGCACGGTCACGTGGTGCGGATTCGCGAAGACGCCGACACCGCAGCTGCCACCAGCTTCAAGTGGGACATTTTCTTG
Source organism: Burkholderiales bacterium (assembly GCA_031427655.1). GTDB lineage: Bacteria > Pseudomonadota > Gammaproteobacteria > Burkholderiales > Burkholderiaceae_C > JANYJJ01. The sequence continues at coordinate 3,805 of JANPNT010000366.1, read as the reverse complement.
TTCGGTGCACAGGCTGCAGCCGACGCAGGCTTCGACGATGTGTATTACCAAAAGCAAGTCAACTTATCGGGCCTGACGCCGCTGAACGATTTGTCCAAACCCGACGGCTGCTGGTTTTCCAATGCAACCGGCATTTTGTGGATCGAGACCGACGACAACACCTTCACCGACCAAACCAACTGCATGTTGTTGGCCTGCATTCCGGGCAAGCAAGGCGACGGCGGCCCGATTGATGTGAGCAATGCCGCCACTGGAAGCCCAGACGCCACAGTGCGCGCGGCGGGTGCCGACAAAACGGTACGCACCTATGCGGGCCGCAAGATGACCGACGCCACCTTCAAGCGATTTTTGGTCGGCCCCACGGGCGCAGAGATCACTGGTGTCACGGAATCGCCCGATGGCAAGGTGCTGTTTGTTGACATCCAGCACCCCGGCGAAAACACCGGTCGCGCTGGTGCCATCAAGGACACCGTGGCCCTCACACCCACTACGCTGGTCGGGCCTTTTGAGAGCAACTGGCCAGGCAACGGGGGCGGCGTGGCGGCTTACGGGCCCGGCGGCGCCACCGCACGGCCACGTTCGGCCACGCTGATGATCACGCGCAATGACGGCGGGGTGATCGGCATCTGAGGCTGCGCGTGGACGGGTTAGGCGGGTCAGCACAAACGCAGCGCTTAAAATTGGGCTTGTTGTGACCTTGATAAGTGCCCGCCATGCGCAAAAAGCCTACCCATCATTTGCTGCTTGTAGCTGTAGTTTTGGCGGTGTCTTGCTTGAGTGGTTGCGCGGTGGTCGCCATCGCTGGAGCCACGGCCGGAGCCGCCATCTCGGTCGCGGGCGCAGTGGTCAGCACCGGCGTCACAGTGACCGGCAAAGTGATCGGAAAAACCATTGACTTGGTCACGCCGTCAGCGCCCGTTGAAGTCAAGCCATGACGCATCACACAGCGCTGCGACGCCGCTTTTTACAAGGTGCTGCCAGCCTGTGTTTTGCGCCCAGCGTGCTCAAATTTGCACTGGCAGCCGATGTGCCGCGATTTGCGCTCGGCATTGCTTCAGGTCAGCCACGCTCCAGCAGCATGGTGCTGTGGACGCGCGTCACCGGAGCCGATTTGCCCGAGCAAGTCGAAGTGAAATGGGAGCTGGCCCGCGACGAGGCCTTCATGCAAATTGCGGCGCGGGGCGTTGAGACTGCGCAAGCCGCCTGGGCCCATAGCGTGCATGCCGAGCCCAGCGGCTTAGAGCCCGGGCGTCGTTACTGGTACCGCTTCATGGCACTCGGCCAGCAAAGCCCCGCAGGCCGCACCGCCACCGCACCTGCCGCTGACGCCAAAGCCACGCTGAATTTTGCGATTGCCAGTTGCCAGCGCTGGGACGCAGGCTATTTCGCGGCGTGGCGGCACGTGGCGCAGGAAGACCTAGACCTCGTCATGTTCTTGGGCGACTACATCTACGAATATTCATCGCGACCCGATGCGATCCGTCGCCACGAAGGCACGGTGGCCAACACGTTGGACAGCTATCGCGCGCGCTACGCCACCTACAAATCTGACCCCGCTTTGCAAGCCGCCCACGCCAGCGCGCCGTGGCTGGTCGTGTGGGACGACCACGAGGTAGACAACGACTACGCCAACCTGCAAAGTCAAACCTTGGAAGCCAACTTTGAGCGCCGACGCGCTGCGGCTTACCAAGCGTATTGGGAGCACATGCCCTTCCCCAAATCAGCTCGCCCCAAAGGAGCCGACATGCGCATCACAGGTCGCGTGGATTGGGGCAGCTTGGCGCGGATTCATTTGCTTGACGACCGCCAGTACCGCGATCCGCTGGCCTGCCCCAAGCCGGGTCGGGCTGGCTCCAACACCGTCATGCGAAAAGCCTGCGCCGCGCTTGCCGACCCGAAGCGCACGCTGCTGGGCATGGACCAAGAGCGTTGGCTGGCCGACGGATGGGACAGCGCGCGACCCTGGAATTTGGTGGCCCAACAAACGCTGATGGCACGTTACTCATGGCGCGACCCATCCAACGGCGACGGCATGTATTGGACTGACGGCTGGGACGGCTACGCGCCAGCGCGCAGCCGCTTACTGGGCACCGTCGCCGAGAAAAAGTTGAACGGCGTGGTGGTGTTGGGAGGTGACGTGCACACCAACTACGTGGCCGACTTGAAGGCCAACTTTGATGATGAAACGTCAGCGGTGGTGGCGACCGAGTTTTGCGGCACATCCATTTCCAGCGCCTCGCTGCCTCAAGACCGCATTGACGGTGCACGCCAGTTCAACCCGCACGTTCACTACGGCCGCGGCGACCAACGTGGCTACATGCGTTTTGCGCTGGAGTCCACACAACTGCAAGTGCAACTCCGAGTGGTTGATGACGTGATGAACATCAACAGCAACATCACCACCGCCGCTCAGTTTCGGGTGGACGCAGCAAATCCCGGCGCGGTGCGCGCTTAATCAGACACAAAGGAAACCATGGCCCACATTCACTTCATCGGCGGCGAAAAGGGCGGCGTTGGCAAGTCGCTGGTGTCGCGCGTTTTGGCGCAATATTTGATCGACAAAGAAATTCCGTTTTTGGGCTTTGACACCGACCGTTCACATGGCGCGCTGATGCGTTTTTATTCGGGCTATGCGTCGCCCGTTTTGGCCGACCGCTATGAGGCGCTCGACGCCATCGTGGAAGCCGCTGCAGAGCAGCCCGAGCGCCGCATCTTGGTTGATTTGGCCGCGCAAACGCACGACCCCTTGGTGCAATGGATGGACGATTCCGGGGTGCTGAATTTGGCCGATGAAATGAACATCAGCGTGACTTATTGGCATGTGATGGACTCGGGCAAAGACTCGGTCGATTTGCTGAAAAAACTGCTCGACCGTTTCGGCCCCGGCTTGCGCTACGTGCTGGTTCGCAATCAAATTCGCGGTAACGATTTCAGCGTGCTGGAACAGTCCGGCGAACAAGCGCGCGCCCTGGCGTTGGGCGCGCAAATCATGGGCCTGCGCCATTTGCACGACGGCGTGATGAACAAAATCGATGCCGCCAGCAGCAGCTTCTGGGCGGCCAAAAATTCAGGCGAGCCAGAGGGCGCGGGCTTGGGTTTGATGGACCGCCAGCGCTTGAAAATGTGGCTTCGCGACGCCTACCGCGAACTGGACGGCGTCGGCGTGTGAACGCACACGCGTCGCTGACAGCGTCAGCTTGGGTGCAGCGCTGGTCGCATTTGGTGCCACCCGCTGCCAGAGTGCTGGACGTGGCCTGCGGGCCGGGGCGGCATGTGCGCTGGTTTGCGCAGCGCGGCTGCCGCGTCACCGGCATTGACCGCGACAGCGACGCACTCACAGCGCTCAAAGACGTGGCGCACACGGTGGTCGCTGACCTCGAAAACGGCCCGTGGCCTTTGCCCGGTCAGCGCTTCGATGCGGTCATCGTCACCAACTACCTGTGGCGCGCTTTGCTGCCCACGCTGTTGGTCAGCCTGAACGACAACGGCGTGTTGATTTACGAAACCTTTTCGCAAGGCAATGCGACGGTCGGCAAGCCTTCCAACTCCAACTTTTTGCTGCACACCGGCGAGCTGTTGGAAGCCGTTGCGGGGCTGCGGGTCATCGCGTTTGAAGAAGGCTTTTTGGACGCTCCTGCTCGCTTCGTCCAGCGCGTGGTCGCAGTTAGTGAAACCGCCGCTTCGGCAGCGGCTGTGCGCTACCCGCTTTGACCTTCGCCGCTCGGGCGTGACGCCGATCACGCCGGGTAAACTCGGCAAACACACAGGAATCAGCATGAAACCCATTCTTGGCAGCATCGTGGCC
>JANPNT010000365.1:0-2722 GCA_031427655.1 Burkholderiales bacterium | reverse complement strand
GGTGAGCAGGTAAGGAACCTTCAGGACACTTTCGCGTTTGCCGAAGCTTTTGCGAATTCGCTTGCGTTCGGTGTAGCTGTAGGGGGTGGAATGTTGCGCCATGGTTTTTTTCTACTCCGTCTCAAGAAGCTCAGCCTGTGCGCGTTTGCGTACGCGTGTGCAAGGCCCGGCTCCCGTCGGCGACTGTCTGTCAGACCTTCGCTCGCTTTTCAGTAAGCGAGTGAAGGCGAGTTGAGGTTTGGTGATTGGCCACTACCAATCGCTGGCGGACAACCCCGGCATTGCACCGGAGTCCGACCAAACCCGTTCTTTGCAGTCGGATCAAAGAACACTTGAAAAGCCTCGGATTGTCCAGACTCGATCTTTTCAAGTGTTCTCCAAGGGCTTGCATGACCTGAATTCACAACATGCAAACCGCTGAAGCGCAAAAGGCCGGAAGCGCGAAACGCCTCCAGCCCATTGCAAAGACACCAATTACTTAATGTCTGCCTTGGCACCAGCTTCTTCGAGCTTCTTCTTCGCGGCTTCGGCGTCGGCCTTGGACACGGCCTCCTTGACTGGCTTCGGTGCGCCGTCAACCAGGTCCTTGGCTTCTTTCAGGCCGAGGCCCGTCAATTCGCGCACCGCCTTGATGACTGACACCTTGTTGGCGCCGAAGTCGGTCAGGATGACGTTGAATTCGGTCTGCTCTTCGACCGCAGCAGCCGCGCCGCCACCGCCACCAGCGGCAGGTGCCGACATGGCCGCGGCAGACACGCCGAATTTCACTTCGATGGCTTTCACCAAGTCGTTGAGGTCCATCACCGACATGCTGTCGAGTGCGGTCAGGAATGCGTCTTTGTCAAATGCCATTTGGGGCTCCTAGATTTCGTTGAATGTTGAATTGAAGATGGGTCAAGCTGCGGGCGCTGCAGGTGCTGCTTCGGCAACAGCGTCTGAAGCCGCCTTAGCGTCAGCCTTCGGTGCTGCGTCAGCCACCGATGCTGCTTCAGCCGCAGGTGCAACTTCAGCCACTGGCGCAGCTTCAGGTACGGGGGCACCTTCGCTGCGTTGTTCGGAGATGGCTGCCAACACACGCGCGATGCGTGAGATAGGTGACTGCATAAGACCCAACAACTGTGCCAGCAGAACTTCTTTGCTCGGAATGGACGCCAGGGCCTTGACCCCGTCAGCACTCAGAACCTTGCCTGCGTAAGCACCACCTTTGACGACCAGCTTGTCATTGCTTTTGGCAAAGTCAGCCATGACTTTGGCAGCGGCGACAGCATCTTCTGAAAAACCGTAGATCAGCGGACCGACCATGCTCTCAGCGGCCACTTCGAACGGCGTGCCAGCCACAGCGCGACGTGCCAGGGTGTTCTTCAAAACATGAAGGTACACACCCTTGTCACGCGCCTGCCTGCGCAAGTTGTTCAAGTGTTCCACTGTGAGGCCACGGTATTCGGCCAACGCCAGCGTCTGCGAACGCGCCACTTGGGCCGCCACATCCGTGATCACGGCTGCTTTCTCGTTGCGATTGAGACTCAAGGTCTGCTCCTCACATCACGTGTGGTTTGGCGCGCTCAAACTGCTTGCAGTCATTTGCTTGCCTCCCCACACACCAAGGTTCAGCGATTCAACTGTCCAGGAAACAAATCCTTTTCAGTGGTACCGCCATCTGCGCTGGCTTATTGCACACCGTGCTTGCGCACGGAACTGCCGTCCATTAAGCAGCCACGAAGGACTGCACCAGCGGTCTTGGATGGCCCGCGCTGCTATTGGCTCAACCTTTGAAGGTTTTCACCCTGCGCTTTGCAGCCCACCAAACTCAAACAGCCAACGCCAGACTCGCGTCGACTTTTTCCCTTAACCTTTAAACAACTACCGCCGCAGCGCTGATCGAAGCGATCTCAACCCGAGCGCCCACGCCCATGGTGGAAGACACAGCGATCTTGCGCAGGTACACACCTTTGCTGGTGGCTGGCTTGGCTTTGTTCAAAGCCTCGATCAGCGCGCGCAAGTTGCCGACCAATTTGTCGGACTCAAACGAGCGGCGACCGATGGTGCTGTGCACGATGCCGCCTTTGTCAACGCGGAACTGAACTTGACCGGCCTTGGCATTGCGAACGGCTTGCGCGACGTCTGGTGTGACCGTGCCAACCTTGGGGTTGGGCATCAGACCACGAGGGCCCAAAATTTGACCCAGCGTTCCGACGATGCGCATGGTGTCCGGCGAGGCAATCACCACGTCGAAGTTCATGACACCTGCCTTGATCTGTTCGGCCAGGTCTTCCATGCCCACGATGTCGGCACCAGCGGCTTTGGCTTCTTCGGCCTTGGCACCTTGCGCAAACACGGCGACTCGTTTGGTTTTGCCGGTGCCGTTGGGCAACACAACAGCGCCACGAACCACTTGGTCGGACTTCTTGGCATCAATGCCAAGTTGCACAGCCACGTCGATGGACTCGTCGAACTTGGCAGTGGCGCAAGCTTTGACAATCACCAGCGCGTTGTCCAAGCTGTACAGCTTGTTGGAGTCAACTTTGCCAGCGGTTGCTTTTTGGCGTTTGGTCAATTTGGCCATGATCAGACTCCTTCCACAGTCACGCCCATCGAGCGGGCTGAACCCGCGATGGTGCGAACGGCTGCGTCCAAATCGGCGGCCGTCAGGTCTTTCATTTTCGCTTTGGCGATGTCTTCAATTTGGGCCCGTGTCAGCTTGCCGACCTTGGTTGCGTTGGGC
>JANPNT010000364.1:0-6209 GCA_031427655.1 Burkholderiales bacterium | reverse complement strand
GGATCAGATGAATCATGCTGTCCGCGACTGCGTCGTTAGCGGTTTTGAGTACATGATTCCGTCAATCAGATTGCCCGACCCAGACGACCGACACGTGGCTGCCGCAGCTATTCATTGCGGCGCCAGTTTGATCGTCACGTTCAATCTGAAGGATTTTCCCGACGCGGCGCTCAAGCCTTACAACCTTGCGGCCCAGCACCCGGACGATTTCATCGTTGATCTTTTGGATCTACACCCTGCAGGCGTGCTGGAGGCAGCGGCCAGTCACCGGCGGTCATTGAAATCTCCGCCCAAGACGGCAGACGAATATCTGGACACCTTGCTCGCGCAAGGTTTGACTCAATCGGTGGCGTTATTGCGCCAATGGACTGTGGCCATGTAAAAGGCCGAAGGAAAAAAATCATGGGCAAAAAGACCCTTACAAACGCACATTGCCTGCTTGATTTGATTGAGAAGGTGCCAGTTTCGGTGCTCAAGACCTTCAGCGACCTTGCGGAATGTCAGGCTCTGGCCCGAGGTTTCGACTGGTCGAAAGATGAGACCACTTTGTGCGCCAGCCTGCTGGAGCACATCAAGCATTTGCGCAAGGAGCAGCGCGATCCGGCCGAGCGCGAGGCGCTGCGTGTACTGCGACTGGCTTCACCTCGCGGTGCGGCGATTCTCTCCACCGTTGCCGACCAACTGAACGACGCCGATCTTCAGGAAATATTCACGTCTCAGGCCGGAGGCGAGTTTGGGCGTTCAGTCTGGATGCGAACGCACTCTGACGATACCGCCCGCCTGTTCGATGTGGCCGAGACCATCCTGAACACTGGCGACATTCGCGGCAATAAGCGTTTGTATGATGCCTTCGATGTACCAAGCGACGATGAGCCGCCACCGTTTATTTGGAACGACACCGTCAAGAAAGAACTGGAGACGCAGCTCACCAAGGTGATGCGATTGGCCGAGCCTTGCGAACTGGTCTACGTTCCCATGCTCGACACGGACAAAAATGGTGGCAGCAAGACGGTTCACTTTCTGGTAGTGCGCTTTGCCGGTGATCAGGTGTCTGCCGTTCAGATGCTGAACCGCAATCGCAAGAACTTTTTCTATTTTCCGGCGCGAGACGCCACGCTGGTTTACTCGCCAGATCGCAAAGTGGTCGAGGTTTACGCCCACACCTTGTCCACCAGGGCTCCATTGGTGGATGTGATGTCAAAGCACGGCTTCAAAGTGCCACTCTCGAATCGGCCGCTGAACCGATCACGCTATGATTTGTCGCCGTTCGCACAACCGCTCAAAGACATCAAACCAGTCATTGACGGCGCCAAAGTCGAACGTCTCTACCTGACTGAAGCCAAGGCCTTGCTCCATCACGCTACCGACTCCGTGTCCTTGCATATCGACAGCGGCGTCGACCTGCAAGATGTGATCGGCGGACGTTGGAGCGATCATCCGTTTTCTCAGCCGGGAGCCATCCTTGGTGTGACCCTGGTGGCCGAAATGGTTCTGGAAGGCGAGAAGGTTGAAACTGCGCTGTCCATCGTCCTGGCCGAGCCCGGGCGCTGCAGCCTGCAGGGCGAACGCGACCCCCGCATGCGCAAAATCGGTACCCAGCTTCTTGAGGCACTGGGCGTATTGAAACCGTTGCATCCCGGCTCAGGCGTCGACGATCCCGCGTTTGTCATCCAGGTCGCACGACTGCTGGAATACGCGACCAGTCCGATGGATGGCTTCGCTCTGGCCCAATTGGGCATCAACATCGACCGTTTTGCGGACGAAGGCATCCTCATCGAGGGTGAGCGCATCACCGAGAAAGTCGTCGAGTCCGCCCAGGGCGAGCGCTTTTCGGTCAAACTGGAACGCTGCACAGACCCCAACCAAGTTCACTACCAAGACCCACTGACAGGTGTCGACGTAGTCTTGTCCGCTAAGCACGCACGCCGATGGAAAGTTGAGCTCAACTGGTTGCGCGAGGAGATCGTCACCGCACTGGGCTCCTCGTTGCAGGGCTTGCGTGGCAAGCACCTTGATGAAGATCCGGTATTCCTCGGTGAGGTTGATATCGACGGGCATGGCGTTGCGTTGTACTTCGCCGCCAGAATGTCAAACGACCGGCAATACGCCAAGGTAGATGCCGCGTTGCGGCTGCGGCCACGCGCCGCACCGGGAATTGTTCTGACCACGGCCTCGGTGCCATTTTCTTTTGCGGGAACGAACGTAATCATTGCCATCGAAGACGTGTTGGTTTCGGGGCAGTCTGCGACGGTCATCGATGATGCGCGGCTCAAGATTGCATATCGGCACGGCCAATTGGCCGCTATTGGTGGGGCATCGATCAGCATCAAAGTGTCGGCGGATGGCTATTCAGCGGTGCTCAGTATCCCGGGCAAAGCCCCTTGGAGCGTGACGAGCAAGAACAAGGTCGCGGTGTTGCAACGGCTGGTCGAAGCCTATGCCGCTGGGACGCCTCATGTGAACACGAAGAAATTGATGAACGGCACCAATTACGCGTCGCCCGCCAATCTGTTTCCAAAGGCATCAGCCTGGAGAAATTACATGGTCAAAGTTTCCGGGGCCCAAGCTTGGCAATTGAGCCTGCCGAGCCTCGATGAAGTGATCGAAGAGGACAGCTTTGACCTTAAAGCCAAGGAAGAAGCACTGACCGATTGACAGGATCCAGACGCCGTCCGGTCGGATTTGAAAACGGCATTGAATTCCATTGCCGTCGCGCCCTCGCTGAACAGGCTTGATGTGAGCGCAATGGTTATCTGGCCGATGAATATTGGCTGGCCAGGTTAACTTCATTACCCGGCATTGCTCTGCCTTGCTATCCGGTTGGGGAAATTTGAAACATCATTTGTGATCGTTTCAAATCCCCAAAGGCACCCATGAAGAACATCGCATCAGTCTCTCCGAGTGACATGTCACCCGCCGCAAGAGCAGCCGAAATAACATCCATCATCGCGGCCTGTCTGATTCGCTCACAGACTGTGGACAACAACGTACACAACTCCCCCGAAAGACAAACTCAACTTGGCTTGTGCCCGGGAAGAAGCGTTCATACAACTCCGTATCAACAGGAGTCAAAGTGATGAACGAGCTAAAAATCTCAGTGGCGACCCAGCTGGCACGACTGCCTGGCTTGCCGATCAAAGATATCTGGGTGCTGTGGGACCAGTATTTCCCGCGCCGACCAGACAAACCCAACCGCGACTATCTGGAGTCGCGCCTAGCCTACAAGCTGCAAGAAAAGGCCTTCGGTGGCTTGTCTGCAGACACCGCGCGGCGCCTGGCCAACATCGGTGCGGAGCATTCCAAAATTAAGCAGCGGCGCAAGAGCCGCGACATTCACCTAGCACCAGGTACCGTGCTATTGCGCCAATGGGGCGAGCGCGATCACCGGGTGACAGTCAGCGCTGAGGGCACTTTCGAATACGAGGGCCGCCACTTCAAGAGCTTGTCGTCGGTGGCGCGCCACATTGCCGGCACGCCCTGGTCGGGGCCGCTGTTTTTTGGACTGCGTCGTAACGAGGAGGTGTGCCCATGATCGACATCGCCACGACGCCTGCCACCAAGCCGCGCCAGCGCTGCGCCGTTTACTGCCGGGTTTCTTCAGACGAACGGTTGGCGCAAGAGTTCAATTCCATCGATGCTCAAAAAGAGGCTGGCCAAGCCTACGTTGCCAGCCAACGCTCTGAGGGCTGGATTGCGGTAGCGGACGACTACGACGACCCCGGGTTTTCCGGCGGCAACACCGAGCGGCCCGGACTCAAACGCCTGATGGCCGATATAGAGCGGGGCCAGATCGACATCGTGGTGGTCTACAAGATCGACCGGCTGACCCGCAGTCTGGCTGATTTCTCCAAGATGGTCGAAGTCTTTGAGCGCCAGAAAGTGTTTTTTGTCTCGGTCACCCAGCAATTCAACACCACCACGTCCATGGGCCGACTGATGCTCAACGTGCTCTTGTCATTTGCACAGTTCGAGCGTGAGGTGACGGGTGAGCGCATCCGCGACAAGATTGCAGCATCCAAGCGCAAGGGGATGTGGATGGGCGGCGTGCCGACCCTGGGCTATGACGTGGAGAATCGCTTGCTGGTCATCAACGAGACCGAGGCTACAGTGGTGCGGCGTATCTTTGCTGACATGCTGACCATCAGCTCGACCACAAAAATCGCCGCCAACCTGACGCTGGAAGGAATCACCACGAAGGCCTGGACAACGCAGGAGGGTCAGATTCGTTGTGGCAAACGCATCGACAAGAAGTACCTGCACAAGCTGCTGCGCAACCGCATCTTCTTGGGCGAGATTTCTCACAAAGGCCAATGGTTCCCCGGCGCGCACGCGCCCATCATCGATCCAGGGCTGTGGACGCAGGTTCATGAGGTGCTGGCCAAAGACAGCCATGGACGCGGGGTGGACACCAAAATGCGCTCGCGCACCGATGCGTTGCTGCGCGGCCTGCTCTACGCCCCCACGGGCGAGCCGATGTATCCGACCTACTCGCGCAAGAACGAGCGCAAGTATTTCTATTACGTCTCCAAGTCAGAGCTGCGCTTTGGGGCCGCCGGCAAAACCTATGAGCGCATCCCGGCAGGGGAAGTGGAGGCGGCGACGGTGGCGCAGATCAGATCCGTGCTCGCGAGCCCCGAGTCGATTGCCGCCGTGTGCGCCTATATCGAAAAAGACGGTTCACCTGTGACTGAGGACGCCGCCGTGGTCGCCATGCATAGCTTGGGCGAGGTATGGGAGAAGTTGTACCCGGTCGAGCGCCACCGCATCGTCCGCCTGATGATCGAGCGGGTTGATTTGGTCGAGGGTGGCCTAAAGGTGAAATGGCACGCACTGGGCTGGAAGGAGCTGCTCAAGGAGTTCGGCTCCAACAGCATCGGCTCGGAACTGCTGGAATTGGAAACAGCGTGAACAGCGAGCTGGAGACCTTTGTGCCGCTGACTTTTAAGCGGCGTGGGGTGCAGCGGCTTGCACAAGCCTGCACCCCGGCGCACGACACCGCGTTTCTAGTGGGCTTAGGCCGGGCGTTTTATTGGCAGAGCCTACTCGACGCCGGCGAGATGCCCAGTGGTTCAGCGATTGCCCGGGCTGAAAGGCTGCACCCTTCCACCGTCAACGAGCTATTGCGATTGACCTTACTCGCCCCCGACATCATTGAACAATTAATGGCCGGTCGCCAGCCCCGGCGCTTGACCCTGATGTGGTTCCAGCGCAACCCGCTGCCGGTGGACTGGCTGGCCCAGCGCGCAATCATCGACAACTTCGAATAGGACACAAAATGGCCAAGAAAGACAAAGGCGTGTTGACGGGCAAACCTGTCACCTACCAAATCCCCAGCCCTGCGGGTGGGGTGCAGATGGAAACCTTCATCCCCTGGACGCTGGTCAAGCGCGGCGTACGCAGGGAAATCATCACGCCGCTGGATGCCCCGCAGGCGTTTGCAGTGGAGGCCACAGCGGAGCGCACAAAACGCAAGGCGGCGCAGATCACGCCCTTGATGCGCTCGCTCGGGCTGGCGCACTATTGGCAGCGTTTGCTCGATGAAGGCAAGTTTCTGACAATCACCGACATTGCAGATGCCGAGGGCATGGATTTAGGGCGGGCAAGCAAGGTCGCACGTCTGAGCCAACTGGCGCCAGACATCATCCAAGACTGCCTCGCCCGCCCGAACAACGGCTTGGCGCTTGAGCATCTGATGCGGCGAAGATTTCCTGGGGATTGGGGGGCACAGCGGATCCAACTCGGGATCTGCATCTGACCAGAGTCGTCAGGAAAGCCGTTATCAACTGCCGCCTTCGGGCGGTTTTTTTACGTTTTGCGTGCCGCTCTCAATTCTCAGTCGCCTTCGTCCAACCAAATTACTTCTCGCACCCATCGCCTGCAAACCCGCGTCAATGCTGGATTCGGTCTCTTGAACGCTCAAGAGACCGACTGATAGCAGAGAGATAAATCTCCAGAATTGGCGTGGGAAATAGGGTCGACAGCGCAGTGGCGCTCAAGAGAGAAAAGCCGCTTTCACTGGGGGAACGGGCAAAAAAAATCCCAACCGATAAGAGTTGGGATTTCAAATTATGGTGGAGCTGGCGGGAATTGAACCCGCGTCCGCAAGCCTTCTTCGAACAGTTCTACATGTGTAGCCGTCTGATTTGAGTCTCGCCTCTTGCATCGCGCAGTGGCACGCTATGCAAGACGCCAGCAACCTATTGTCTCGA
>JANPNT010000363.1:0-1684 GCA_031427655.1 Burkholderiales bacterium | reverse complement strand
GTGGCGGCAGGGCAGGTGCCGATCAGCCTGGGCTCCGACACCAACGGCTCCATTCGCGTGCCCGCCGCGCTGTGCGGCACCTTCGGCTTGAAGCCCACTTACGGCCGCTTGCCGCGCAACGGCACTTACCCGTTCGTGGCCAGCCTGGACCACCTCGGCGGCTTTGCCCGCAATGCGCTCGACCTGGCCTTGATGTACGACGCGCTGCAAGGTTTTGACTCACGCGATTCAGGCTGCGTGGCCCGCCGCGCAGAACCCACGGTGAGGGAGCTGCCGCACGGTTTGCAAGGCTTGCCGAAGCTTCGAATTGCCACCTTGGGCGGTTTTTTCCACGACCACGCCAGCGTGGAAGCGCGCGCGGCGGTCACCAAGGTGGCGCAGGCTTTGGATGCGCAGCAAGTGGTTCAGTTGCCCGAAGTGGCGCGCGCTCGCGCTGCGGCTTTCATCATCAGCAATGCCGAAGGCGGCGCGCTGCATTTGCCCGACCTGCGCACCCGCGCACAAGACTTTGAACCCTTGTCGCGCGACCGCTTTTTGGCCGGCGCTTTACTGCCCGCAGCGTGGGTGCACAACGCGCAGCGCATGCGGCGCTGGTTTGCCTTGCGCGCGGCCGAGCTGTTCCAAGAGGTGGATGTTTTGCTTGCACCCGCCACACCCTGCGCTGCGCCGCCCATCGGCACCGAGTGGCTGCACATCAATGACCAACGCTTGCCGGCGCGCGCCAGCATGGGCATGCTCACGCAGCCCATTTCCTGCATCGGTTTGCCGGTGTGCGCCGTGCCGGTGTGGGGTTGCGACCCTGCTGCGCCGCACCTTCCGCTGGGCGTGCAAATCATCGCCGCGCCGTGGCGGGAAGACCGCGTGCTGCGCGTGGCGCATCACCTGCAAATGTTGGGTGTTGTCAGCGCACCCGTGGCCTCACTGGATTGAGCAACATGGACATCAACACGCTGGACGTGCTGGCCGAAGTCACGGCTGTTTTTGAGCGCTACGAAGACGCGCTGGTCACCAACAAAGTGGACGTGCTCGACGAGTTGTTTTGGCATTCAGACATGACCGTGCGGTACGGCGCGGCTGAGAATTTGGTGGGCATCGATGCCATCCGTGCCTTCCGTTTGTCGCGCCCCTCTGTTGGTTTGTCGCGCCAGTTGATGCGCACCGTCATCACCACTTACGGGCGCGACTTCGCCACCGCCATGACCGAGTTCCAGCGCAGCGGAGCGAACAAGGTCGGCCGCCAAAGTCAAACCTGGGTGCGCTTGCCGCAGGGCTGGCGCGTGGTGGCGGCGCACGTAAGCTTGATTGACCTTTGAGGCGGCGCACGCGCTGGCTCCCATGGCTCCACCGATCCGCGTCCACTTGGCCGAGCAGGTTTATGCCACCCTCAAAGCCGAGCTGCACGACTTCAAGTGGGGTGCAGGCCAGCGCTTCTCAGAAAGTGAACTCGGCCAGCGTTTGGGGTGTAAGCCGCACGCCGGTGCGCGAGGCGCTTTTTCGCTTGCGCAACGAAAGTTTCCTGGACGTTGAAGCCAAGCTCGGTTGGTTTGCGAAGCCGATTGACTTCGACAAATTGGACGAGCTTTACGACCTGCCCATCGTCTTGGAATTGGCCAGCGTGGCGCGTTGGTCTTGCAGGTGGACCCGATTGGATACGGCGGCGGCGTCAATTTCTACGCGTATGTTG
>JANPNT010000362.1:0-3478 GCA_031427655.1 Burkholderiales bacterium | reverse complement strand
GCAAGACCCCCAAATTCACACCCATGTTGATGAAGGCCTGCCCGCCCATCCAGATGCCAATGCCTTGTGCGTACAGCCCGGCAAACACCCGGTCCAGCGCAATGGCTTGGCGGCCAATGTGGAACAAACGGCGGGCCAACCAGAAGAAGGCCACGATCACGCAGGCCACTCCAATAAAGCCCAGCTCCTCACCAATCACTGCCAACAAAAAGTCGGTGTGTGCTTCAGGCAAGTAGTGCAACTTCTCCACACTCGACCCCAAGCCTTGACCAAAAATCTCACCTCGCCCGAAGGCAATCAAAGAGTGCGTGAGTTGATACGCCTTGCCCAAGGCGTACACGGGATCCCAAGGTTTCAAGTAGGCAAAAATCCGCTCGCGTTTCTCGGCGCTGGAAGCGATCACCAACACAAAGGTGCCCACCAACACCGCACCGCTGAGCAAGAACATGCGGCCGTTCACGCCGCCTAAGAACAAGATGCCCATCGATATCAACGCCACCACCATGAAGGCACCCATGTCGGGCTCGCGCAGCAACAACAAACCCGTCACCCCCAGCGCCACGGCCATGGGCCAGACAGCGCGCACGAAGTTCTCGCTGGCGTCGAATTTTTGCGAATCCATCTTGCGCGCCATGTAGCTGGCGGCGTACATGGCCATGGCCAATTTGGCCAATTCACTGGGCTGAAAATTCATCACGCCCAAAGGAATCCAGCGGCGCGATTTGTTCACCACCTTGCCGATGCCGGGAATCAATACCAGCACCAACAACACCAGCGCGATCACAAAAATCCACGGCGCGGCCTTCTCCCAAAAACTCATGGGCACTTGCACCACGACGGTGGCCAACACAAAGGCCACGGCAATGGACATCACGTGGCGAGAGATGAAGTGCGTCGAAAGGTATTTCGCGAACTTGGGGCTGTCGGGCAAGGCGATGGAGGCGCTGTAAACCATTACCGCGCCCAACGCGAGTAGCGCCACCGTCATCCAGACCAAGGCCTGATCGAAGCCGAGCAAACGTGCCGGTTGGCCTGACGACACGCTGATCCAATCGCGCACCGGAACGGCTTCACCTTGCGCAGCTCGTGGGCGCTGAAGTACAGACCCGAGCATGGAGATCGCGCGCGCCTTGGTGGCGTCAAACCAGCTCAGCGTGGTCATGCGATCACCTCGCCTTGTTCAGCGGCCACGGCATGAACCTCATTCACAAACACTTCGGCGCGGTGGCCGTAGTTGCGAAACATGTCCAGGCTGGCGCAGGCTGGGCTGAGCAGCACCGCGTCACCGGATTGCGCGCGGGTGTAAGCCCAGCGGGTGGCGGCTTGCAAGGTAGCAAAGCGTTGCATGGTCACGCCGCAGTTTTCCAACGCAGCTTCGATCAACGCGGCATCGCGGCCGATGGTGGCCACAGCGCGCACATGCTGTTGAACCGGTGCGGCCAGTGGCGCGAAGTCTTGGCCTTTGCCGTCGCCGCCCAAGATGACCACCAGCTTGCTTGGCGCGCGGTCGTCGCCCAAGCCATTCAGCGCGGCCACGGTGGCACCGACGTTGGTGCCCTTGCTGTCGTCGAATGCATCGACACCGCCGACAGTGGCGATGAACTGCACGCGGTGCGCCTCACCGGCGTAGTCGCGCAAGCCGTGCAACATGGGCGCGAGCGGGCAGTCGATGGCGGTTGCCAGCGCCAACGCGGCCAGTGCATTGGCGGCGTTGTGACGGCCGCGCACCCGCAATGCGTCGGCGGGCATCAAGCGCTGGATGTGCAACTCCTCAAGTTCAGCAGCTTTGCGCGATCGTTTGATGGTGTCGTCGGCTTCGAGCGCGCGCACCAACCACGGAATGCCGTTTTCAACCTTCAAGCCGAAGTCGCCAGGGTGCGTGGGCGCGTTGGTGCCAAAGCGAACCACGCGGCGAGAAGTGGGTTTGGCGAAGCGCCCTTTGCCGGGCACTGGCGCAGGAATCAAGCGCTCTACCGCCGCGTCATCTCGGTTGATGACCATGACGGCGCTCTCGCCAAACACGCGTGCCTTGGCTGCCACATAGGAGGCCATGCTGCCGTGCCAATCGAGGTGGTCTTCAGTGAGGTTGAGCACCACGGCGGCGTCGGGCTCGAAACTTTTCACGTTGTCGAGTTGGAAGCTGGACAGCTCCAAAACCCAAACGTCGGGAAGCTCGTCCGCAGTGATGGCATCGCTCAAGGTTTGCAACATCGTCGGCCCAATGTTGCCGGCCATGGCCACCCGCTTGCCAGTGCGCGCGATCAACAACGCGGCCATCGACGTGGTGGTGGTTTTGCCGTTGGTGCCGGTGATGGCCAGCACCTTGGGTGCGTAGTTATGCAAGCCGACGCGGTCTTCTTTCAGGTCGGCCAAGGCGCGCGCAAACAGGTCGAGTTCGCTTTGCACCGGCAGCCCAGAAGCGGCCAGCGGCGCTGCAATGCGCTCGTCCAGCGGCGACAAGCCGGGGCTTTTCAACACGAGTTGAATGCCTTCGAAGCTGGCTTCGGTCAGCGGCCCGCTGAGCACCACGGCGCTGGGCACATGCTCGGCCAAGGCTGCGGCTTGCGGAGCTTGCGCACGTGTGTCCCACACGCTGACCACGCTGCCGTGCGCTGCGCACCAACGCGCCATGGCCAAGCCCGAATCGCCCAGGCCGAGCACCAGCACATGAAGGTTTTGAAGCTGCTTCATTCAGCGCAATTTCAAACTCGCCACGCCCACCAAGCACAGCAACATGGTGATGATCCAGAAGCGCACCACCACTTGCGTTTCTTTCCAACCGGCCTTCTCAAAATGGTGGTGCAGTGGTGCCATCTTGAACAGGCGGCGACCCTCGCCGTAACGCATGCGGGTGTATTTGAACCAGCCCACTTGCAACATCACCGAAGCGGCCTCGGCCATGAAGATCCCGCCCATGATGCCCAGCACAATTTCTTGTCGGGTGATGACGGCAATGGTGCCCAAAGCGCCGCCCAGCGACAGCGCGCCGACATCGCCCATGAACACTTGCGCCGGGTGCGCGTTGAACCACAGGAAGGCCAGCCCGGCCCCGGCCATGGCAGCGCAAAAAATCAGCAACTCACCGGCACCGGGAATGTAGGGAATGAGCAGGTATTTCGAAAACACCGAGCTGCCGGTCACGTAGGCAAAGATGCCCAGCGCCGAGCCCACCATCACCACCGGCATGATGGCCAAACCGTCCAGCCCGTCGGTCAGGTTGACTGCGTTGCTCATGCCCACAATCACAAACCAGGTCAGCAGCAATAAGCCGAACACACCCAGCGGGTAGCTGATGGTTTTGAAGAACGGCACCATCAAGTCGGCCTTGGGTGGCAGGTCGTTCGAGAAGCCGCTTTGGATCCACCGCAAAAACAACTCCAGCACGCGCATGTTGGAGGTTTCGCTGACGCTGAAAGCGAGGTAGAGCGCAGCGATGAGCCCGATCACGGTTTGCCAAAAAAACTTCTCGCGCGAACGC
>JANPNT010000361.1:0-4224 GCA_031427655.1 Burkholderiales bacterium | reverse complement strand
CGCCAAGCGCCTGGGCGCAATTGCCCTGGCGCTGGTGGCCTTGCTGTCGCTGATGCAGTGGCTGCGTGGCGAGAGTCTGGTGCACATTTTGTTGGACGCGATTGCCCTGGCTGTGGCCGCCATGCCCGAAGGCCTGCCGGTTGTGGTGACCGTCACGCTGGCTTTGGGCATGCACAAAATGGCGCGCCAACACGCCATCGTGAAGCGCCTGGCCAGTGTGGAGACGCTGGGTTGCACCACGGTCATTTGTTCCGACAAAACCGGCACGCTGACCTTGAACCAAATGACGGCCAAGAACCTGCATTTCGAGGGACGGGTGTTTGAGGTGACAGGCGAGGGCTACGACACGCAAGGTGCGATCCTTGAAGCGGGGCAGCCCATCACCGCAGTGGCCGACTTCGCTGCCTTGCTGACGCCGCTGGTGGCCTGCAATGACAGCCGCATCGAGGGCGGGAAAGTGCTGGGCGACCCGATGGAGGGAGCGCTGTTGGTGCTGGCCACGAAAGGCGGTGTGGTGCGAGACCAGGTGGAGCGCGCCTTGCCGCGCGTGGCCGAGGTGCCTTTTGACTCGGCGCACAAATTCATGGCCACGTTCCACCGTGACGCGCAGGTTGTGACGGTGTTCGTCAAAGGCGCACCCGACGTGCTGCTGGCGCGGTGTTCAACTTGGCGCGCCGCCGGGTTAGAGCAGCCGCTGGACGACTCGCGTCGAAAGCAAATTGACCGTGACTACCAAGCCCTGGGCGAGCAAGGCCTGCGCGGCTTGTTGATCGCCACCCGCACGGTGCCCTTGAGTCAATTCGACGCGGCGGCTGACTTGTCAGTGTGGATGAGCGAGCTGTGCTTTGTCGGCCTGATTGGTTTGATGGACCCGCCGCGTGCCGAGGCCAGGCAGGCCATTGCGCAGTGCCAGCACGCGGGCATTGCGGTGAAGATGATCACCGGCGACCACCAAACCACCGCCACCGCCATTGCCGGTCAGTTGGGCCTGGCCGGGCGCACCGTGTCGGGCGCGGAGCTGGACCGCATGGACGCACAGCAACTGGCCGATGCGGTGGACAGCGTGGCGGTTTTTGCGCGCGTCTCGCCGAGCAACAAGGTGGCCATCGTGCGCGCGCTTCAGGCCAAGGGCCATGTGGTGGCGATGACGGGCGACGGCGTCAACGACGCGCCCGCCTTGAAGCAGGCCGACATCGGCGTGGCCATGGGTGTGGCTGGCACGGCGGTGGCCAAAGAGGCTGCCACCATGGTGCTGACTGACGACAACTTTGCCACCATCGTCACGGCAGTGCGGCATGGACGCACGCTGTACGACAACATTTTGAAGTTTGTTCGCTTTCAACTGTCCACCACTGTGGGGGCCATCTTGAGCGTCTTCGTCGCGCCGTTGCTGGGCCTGCCAGAACCCTTCACCGCGCTGCAGATTTTGTGGGTCGCCGTCATCATGGACGGGCCGCCGGCGGTGTCGCTGGCGCTCGATGCCGCCCGCCCCGGGATCATGGACGAGCCACCGCGCTCGCGCACGCAAGCGGTGCTGCCGTTGATGCGCTTGCTGCGTGTGTTTGCGTACGGCACCACGATGATGGTGGGCACGCTGGCCGTGTTGTATTACGGCTTGCAAACCGGCCCGCAGGACCGCGCGCTGACGATGGCCTTCACCACCTTTGTGCTGTTCCAGTTCTTCAATGTGTTCAATGCGCGCGTGGAGGTCGGCTCAGCCTTCAACGCACAATTTTTCAGCAACCGGATGTTGTGGGTCTCCCTGGGCTTGGTGCTGTTGTTGCAGATCGTGGCCACGCATTGGCCGCCGGCCTCACGATTGTTTGGCACCACCGGCATGGCCTGGACCGATTGGGGTGTTGCGGTGGGCGTGGCGTCGACCGTGTTGCTGTTGGAAGAGGTGCGCAAACTCTGCCTGCGCGGCTGGCACCGGCTGCGCCCGCCGCAGCCCGCACTGGCTTGACGATTTAGCGTGACGGGCTAGCGTGTCGGGCTAGCGTGGCGGTGAGGTGAGTCGGCGAGCCAGCAACAGCCACACCAGCGCCCAGGCCGCGCCAAAGGCCCAGCCCGCCAGCACGTCGGTGGCCCAGTGCACACCCAAGGCAATGCGGCTGACGCCCACCAGCAAGGTCATCAGCGCGGCGGTGCTCAAGATGTAGGCCCGCTCCAGCGCTTGAATGCGGGTGCTGGCCAGCAAGGCGCCCAGCGTCAAAAAAACAATCGCGGAAATGCCTGCATGGCCGCTGGGAAAACTCAGGCTCGGTGCGACCAGTTCTGCAAACTCACTGGCAGGCCGAGCCCGACCAAAACCCAGCTTGAGCCAACGGATGCCCAGAGCGCCCGAGATCACCGCGGCAGCCACGAGCAGCGCCATGAGCCGCTTCGACGTCAACAGCAAGTAGCCCACCGTCACGCTGGTGAACAGCGTGAGCACTGCGGCACTGCCCAAGCCGCTGAAGTCTCGCATGACCACCGTCAGCCCGCTGTGCGTGGCGCGCAGCGCTTCGGCCGCACGCAACAGCATCAGGTCGAACTGGCGGGTGTCGCCGTCCAGCACCTCATCGCTGAGTTCAATGAAGCCCCACGCCAGCAGCGCGACCGCGAGCCCGCCCAGCAAAGGCACGAAAAGGGAAGGGAAGTGATCGGGTCGAGCCAAGGCGTGCGTGAACGGGAGTTTTTGGAGTGGAATGCCAGCGCTGGTTTTGCTTGGCTGCGAGAAGGTGCTGGGGCTAAGCTTCAGCTTTCGCGTGTAAACCCGCATCAAGGTCAAGTGTCAAGCGGCGAACGAAGGCCGTCTGTGCGCTAACAGACCGACAGCAACGCCTCGGTTCGGGCTGAATAGTGCTTCAATTTGGCTGATTGATTTGCGGCAACAGAGCCGCTGATTGGCCTGAGCAAAAGGAGCTTTCGATGGCCGCTGAGTTTGCGGACGAAACAAATTCTTCAGCGGAGTTGACGCAACTTCGCGTGCGCATCATCGCCCTTGAAAACGTGCTGATCGCCCTGCTGGCGCACGCGTCCGAGGCGCAACTCCAAATGGCCTGGGAGATGGCGGCCTACATCTCGCCGCGCCATGGCCACACGCCGCATCACCTGACCCTTGGCGCGGCCGACGAGATGCGCAGCTTGGTGGACCGGGCCGCTCAGTTTCGCAAGCTGTCGGTGCAACATGCAACTTGACCGCGACCCGACCGTCGATGTGGATGAGTTGGCGCTTATAGAAAAAGCGCTTGCTCAGCAACTTCTTGAAGCGCGGATGAACTCGGTTCACGCAGCCCCGCAAACCCCTGAGCCCGGCACCGAGCACAACCGCGATCCGCAGACAAATTTCGCGTCACCTGGAATACCCAACCTGGAAGCTGCAGCTGTGGCCCCCGCCGAGGCCGGCGCGTATTGGCAGTCGCACTCGCAATCGGAGTCGCATTCGCATTCGCAGTCGCTGGTCAGCAGCCTCGCACAGGCAACGCGCGCGCGCTTGTTGATCGTGGCCACCGACACCACGCTGGTTGATGTGGCTGCTTTGCTGTCACGCGAGCAGGGCAGCGTGGTGGTGGTCTGCGACCTGTCGGGGTTGGCGGTGGGGCTGATCACCGACGGCATGCTCATTCGTCAACTCGCCTTGGCGGGCTCAAACTTTTCTACCGCCCGCGCAGCGGACGTGATGCAGCGCGAATTCCCGGCGTGCAGCCCGTCGGACTCGTTGGCGCGGGTTTTAGCCACCATGCACCAGCAAAGTCTTGTCCATCTGCCGGTGATCGATGTCGATCACCGGCCCGTTGGAATGATGACCGCCAGCGACGGTTTGAGAGCCTTGTTGGCAGTGGGTAATGTTGAGGAATCGCGTCTGCGCGATTCGGTGGCCACGCGATCGGATGCCTGCGTCAAGGGTGTCGGCTACCCATAACTGCGGCGCAGCCGCGTGCGGTGTCGAACAGACGGCTCAATGAACGCTCGCAGTACTGGGCGATGCAGTGCTTTCGACGAATTTCAAAGCTTCGCCACGTGCTGCTCGGCCAAACGCTTGCTCTGGATTGCCTCGTGTTGTCGGGTTGCGCCGCTTTGCCTCCAGCACTGGTGCCGCCCCCGGCCTTGTTGGCGGTGCCATTGATCGATGTGCCGGTGCATTGGTCGGCGTCGGATGCTTCGGGTTCAAGTTCGGTTGCAGGTTCTGGTGCAAGTTCCCCTACCAGTCTCGTCGACGGCGACGCGTTGGTGCTGTGGTGG